>NZ_DBHLDX010000019.1:0-6791 GCF_057312375.1 Fretibacterium sp. | reverse complement strand
CGGTCACTTGTACACATCTCCCCGCGGCCCCAAGGCTTCCACCGAAACCTGCCGCAGTTCTTCGTCGATCGACATCAGCAGCCGCCACTTGCCCACCCGCAATCTGTAGCCGCCTCGACCGACCAGAGGCCGCACATCTCCCGTCAGGTCGTCGCTCAATGCCTCGATGGCCCGGAGAATACGCCCCCGGTCCGGGTTGGGGATTCGGGCCAGCTGCTTTTCCACGCTGGGTTGAACCGTCACCTGCCACTGCATCTACAGCAGGTCCTTCATCACTTCGGCGATCGGACGCCCCAAACCAGCTTGCGCTTCCCGCTTCCCAATCTCCCACGCCGCGATCTCCTCCGGCGTCAGGGGCGGCTCCGTCGGGTCGGGCACGCGCCACAGCGCCACACGCTCCTGCACTTCAACGCTCATCTTCATCTCCCTCCCGTCACGCGGAATCTTCCCCACCGGCTCCCAGTTCCATCCGGTAAAGCGACGTTCGGTAAAACGGTTACGGTTGCGCTTGGATTTTAATACTACTCCACTCCCACTCGAAGGGCAAGGGCAATTGGGCTGTTCTCGATGTTCTCAGCGTTCCTTGAGGCGCCGGTTGATCTCCTCGAACTCAAGCCTCATGGCCTCGCTCTCAAAGGGCTGAAGCTGGGGCATGGAGAGTGCGTCAATGGAGTCGAAGAGCGCGAGCCCGGAGTGGATGAGGTTCTTCAGGTCGCCGGAGCTCCTTACGGTGCGGTAGGTGTTCTCCGCCACGTCGCGACTGCGCCTGAGGTCCTTCAGGTTTTCGAGGATGCTTCGGCGCTGGGCGGCCAGGAGGTCCGCGTAGAGCTTCCCCACCCGCACGGTCATGGCGTTGGCCTCCGCGTTGCGCCTGAACGACGCCCGCTGGGCCTCGTTGTAGGCCTCCTGCCCTGCCTTCTTCCGCGCCTCGTCCTCCAGGGCCAGGGCCTCCTTGACGATGCTCTTCAGCCGCGGACCGTACTCCTCGTCGATGCGCCGCACCAGCTCCTCCTGGGTGTGGATCAGGAGGTCGTTCAGCACCAGGTACAGGCCCGTGTAGCGGCGGTTGATCTCTAGGTCGTTCTGGTCGTTCCCCGCCAGGGAGGCCAGCTGCTCCACCACGGCCTTCACGTTGGAGAACACCACGGCGTTCTGGAGCATGTCGTCGCCCGTCACGGAGCTCAGCAGGACGTCAACCTGCCCCTGGTCCAGTTCGAGGCCCATCTCGCGCAGGGCGTCCGCCAGGCGTCCGTTGACGCCGGCGAGGGAGGCCTCCCGCGCCCGAATCTCCCCGTCGATCTCCTTCAGGCGCTCGTCGATCCGCGCCTGCGTCGTCCGCCAGGGCACCTTCGAGTCCACGGGAGCCGTGATGCGGTCGTTGCGGAGCCTGTCCGCCTCATGGCGAAGGTCCGCTATCGACGCGCGCAGGTTCGAGGCCTCGCGGCGAACATCTCCCGCCCTCCCCTGGGTCAGGACCTCAAGGGCGGCATCCAGGAGCTTATTGATCTTCCTCGCGTTGGAGGACTTGTCCTCCCCGAACCAGGCGGAGTCCGGCAGCTTCTCGCGCTCGTCCCTCAGCCTCAGCGCCTCCGTGAGGGAGTTCGTCAGGCTGCCCCACCCCTCGGCCAGGCAATCCGGCAGGGAGGCGTCGAGCGAGGCGAGGACGAATCCGGGGTCCACGCCCCTGGGCTCGTCGTCCCGAAAGAGCCCCGTCACCTTCTCCCATCCAGCCTGAATTCCGGAGGTCACGTACCCCGTCCAGGAGGCGTCCTCAGAGGTCGCGGGGTCTGCACCGGCCCGGCCCGCCGACAGGCAGAGCACAAAGATCGCGAAAACGACAAAGCGCCAACGTCCGTTTCTCAAAGCAAACCTCCCCTTTCTCCGTCAACGGCTCCGCCCACTCGACAGCGGCGGCCCCCTCCCCAAACCGCACAAAGGATACCACAATCCACCCTCAAATTATCCGTCATTGGCCGTATCTTTCGATCCGGCCCCGTGCGCCCGCCGCCACGCCCTGATCTGTTCAAGCCTCGCCTTGCACCGCGCCTCATAGCCCTGCTCCGTGGGCCGGTAGTACTGGCGCCCCCGCAGGGAGTCCGGGAGGCACTGCATGTCCGTCAGCCTGTCCGGGGCGTCGTGGGCGTATTGGTATCCCCTGCCGTAGTCCAGCTCCTTCATCAGGCGCGTGGGGGCGTTGCGGATGACGAGGGGCACGGGCTCCGCCAGCTGCTCCATCGCGTCGGAACGGGCCGCCGTGTAGGCCGTGTACATGGCGTTGGAGCGCGGCGCCAGGGACAGGTACACCACGGCCTCCGTCAGGTGCACGCTACACTCCGGCATCCCGATAAAGTGGCAGGCCTGATAGGCGGCCACGGCGATCTCGAGCGCCTTGGGGTCCGCCAGCCCCACGTCCTCGCTCGCGAAGCGTAGGACGCGCCGGGCCACGTACAGCGGGTCCTCCCCGGCCTCCAGCATCCGCGCCAGCCAGTAGACGGCCGCGTCCGGGTCCGAGTTCCGCATGGACTTGTGCAGGGCCGAGATGAGGTTGTAGTGTTCCTCGCCCCCCTTGTCGTAGAGCAGGGAGCGGCGCGAGGTGCACTGGGCGAGCATCTCCTCCGTCACTCGAATCCCGTTTTCGCAGGGCTCTCCGTTCAGGACCGCCATCTCCAGCGTCGAGAGGGCTGCGCGGGCGTCGCCGTTGGCGAAGGTGGCGATGGCGTTCAGCATGTCCGGCGCGACCTCCGCCCGGTACCGTCCAAGGCCTCGCGGGTCGGACAGGGCGCGGGACAGGAGGCCCGCCAGCTCCTCCGCGGTCAGGGCCTTCAGCACGAAGACCCGGCAGCGCGACAGGAGCGCGCCGTTCACCTCGAAGGACGGGTTCTCCGTCGTCGCGCCGATCAGGACGATGCTGCCCCTCTCCACGAAGGGCAGGAAGGCGTCCTGCTGAGCCTTGTTGAAGCGGTGGATCTCGTCCACGAAGACGATGGTCCGCCCTCCCAGGCGGCGGCCCTCCTCCGCCCTCTGCATCACGGCGCGGATCTCCTTGATGCCGCTGGTCACGGCGGAGAAGTTGATGAAGGCCGCGCGCGTCCGCTGCGCGATGACGCCGGCAAGCGTCGTCTTGCCCACGCCGGGCGGTCCCCAGAAGATCATGGAGGACACGTGGTCCTCCTCGATCAGGCGCCGCAGCACGCACCCCGGCCCCAAGAGGTGCGTCTGCCCCACGAACTCGTCAAGCGTCCTGGGGCGCATCCGGGCCGCCAGCGGCTGGCTGGCCTCATCCTCAAAGAGCGACCGCTCCTCCATGGCTTTCCCTCCAAGCGTCTGATTTTACTTTCGCATTATATAAGGAAACGGCGATTTAATCCACGGAACCTTCCCCTGTCAAGGTTCATGCCCTTGACAGGGGCGGACGCGCGCGGGTATGATGCAAGGGACATTCAGAGGGACAGCTGGTGTTTTTGGTGATCGACAGAGAATCTCAGAACAAGAAGTATCTGCTCATGACGACGGGCTCCGTGGAGCGGCTCATCGCGGGCATGGCCCTGCCCAGCGTCCTGAGCATCCTCACCACCGCGCTCTACAACACGGCGGACACCTTCTTCGTCTCGCGCATCGACACCCAGGCGACGGCCGCGGTGGGGATCGTCTTTCCCTACATGGCACTGATTCAGTCCCTGGCCTTCTTCTTTGGGCAGGGAAGCGCCATGTACATGGCCCGTGCGCTGGGCCAGAAGGACGTCCGGAGCGCCGCCGTCGTAGGGGCCGCCGGGTTCTTCTCCGCGCTGATCCTGGGGGCGGCCATCCTGGCCGCCGGGCTCCTCTTCATGGACCCCCTGCTGCGCCTTCTGGGCTCCACGGACACGATCCTGCCCCAGGCCCGCGCCTACCTCCGATGGATTCTGGTGGGCACCCCCTTCATCATGGCGTCACTCGTGATGAACAACCAGATGCGCCTACAGGGCAACGCGGCCACGGCCATGGTCGGCATCATCTCCGGGGCGGTGCTGAACATCGCGCTGGACCCGCTCCTGATCTTCACCCTGGGAATGGGCACGGAGGGGGCGTCACTGGCCACGATGCTCTCGCAGTGCGTGGGCTTCACGCTCCTGCTTCGCATGACGGCCCGCCGCGACGGCATCCCCCCGCGGCTCTCGAACTTCCGACCAACGTGGAGCCAGTACCGGGAGATCATCGCAAGCGGCCTGCCCTCCCTGGGGCGTCAGGGGCTGGCCAGCGTCAGCATCACCTGTCTGAACCATGCGGCCGGCCCCTACGGGGACGCGGCCATCGCCGCCTTCTCCGTGGTCAACCGCCTCACCATGCTCTCCACGTCCATCGTCATTGGGTTCGGACACGGCTTTCAGCCGGTATGCGGCTTCAACTTCGGCGCGGGAAAGTTCGACCGCGTGCGGCGCGCCGTCCGCTTCTGCGCCCTGGCCACCACGGGCTACTGCGTCCTGGTCGCCGCCCTGGGCCTGGCTTTCGCGCCGGCCATCGTCGCGCTGTTCCGCCCGGAGGCGGAGCTGGTCCGCATCGGCGCGGGGGCCCTTCGCTTTCAGTGCCTGGCCTATCCGCTGGTGGGCTGCATCGTCACCGCCAACATGTACCTTCAGAACATCCGCAGGACAGCCAGCGCCAGCGTCGTCGCTGCGTCGCGGCAGGGCATCCTCTTCCTGCCCGCCATCCTCATCGGACACCACTTTTTCGGCCTCAAGGGCCTCATGGCCGCTCAGGCCGTCGCGGACGCCCTCACCTTCGCCCTCGCCCTGCCCCTCATGCTCCATGCCCTGAACACGATGGACCGTCCCCACGCGCAGAGGCTCGACCTCGCCTGAACCTCGCCGACGCTTCGGGAAGCGCCCCGCGCTTCCCGCGCCCTCAGCCGACCCGCTGAACGCCGCCCGCCTCATAAAAGATCGGCGCGCGTAAGTTCAGCGGTCTGGCCGACCGCCAGCGGCGTCGAGGCAGGGCATCCTCTTCCTGCCCGCCATCCTCATCGGACACCACTTTTTCGGCCTCAAGGGCCTCATGGCCGCTCAGGCCGTCGCGGACGCCCTCACCTTCGCCCTCGCCCTGCCCCTCATGCTCCATGCCCTGAACACGATGGACCGTCCCCACGCGCAGAGGCTCGACCTCGCCTGAACCTCGCCGACGCTTCGGGAAGCGCCCCGCGCTTCCCGCGCCCTCAGCCGACCCGCTGAACGCCGCCCGCCTCATAAAAGATCGGCGCGCGTAAGTTCAGCGGTCGATGACCTTATGTTATGATGGAGCTCCTCAGTGCGGCAGACTGTGTACAGTAGGAGGGGCAGCTTATGGACGGGAAGGAACAGAAGGCATCTCAAGATGGCATCTTGCGCGGCAGCGACGGCGTATATCGGTGGGTGCATGAGCTAAAGCTACTGAAGAATCCCAGCATCCTGTTCGTTGTGTGGAAAATTCTCGGCGGCGTCTTCGTAGGCATATGGCTGTTTGTTATGCTCCTGTCCATGGGGGATTCGAACTTCTGGTGGTATGGCTTTTTGAGCTTGGCTAAGGTCTTTGCCCTGCTGACGCTGGGTATGCTTGCACTGTGCCTTATCGGCTATTTGTTTTACGCCGCCCTCATGGGCGGAAAATACTGCGTGCAGTTTGAGATGGATGAGCACGGCATCCGTCACACGCAGATAACGAAGCAATTCAAAAGGGCCAGAGTGCTATCGGCGGTGGCTGTGCTTTTGGGCGCGAGGAGCGGGAACATCAGCGCAATGGGAGCGGGGTTGCTTTCAGGCAGCAGGCAATCCATGTATTCTCGATGGTCATCAATAAAAAGCGTTGACGTCTATCCACGAAGAAACCTCATCAAGCTCAACGCGCCGCTGAATAAAAACCAGATCTACGTCAGGGATGAGGACTTCGCCTTTGTTCGGCAATACATACTCTCCCACTGCCCGAAGGCCAGGCTGCGCGAATGAGCCCTGCCGCCAGTCGCTGCGCCACCTGTTTTTTAGACGGCTGGCTTGTCGAACCAAACGCAACAGGCAAATTGAAAAGGTGCGAAGGCCTGGAATTTGTACTCATAAAGCTATTCGCTTCCCTGCACATCAAGGCAGTGCAAATTCAAATAGCCACTCAACAATTCAGTGACAACTTCCATCTCAAGTGATTTTTGTCGAGTGAAAAACGTAAGGCCGAAATGATGGTCCGGAGCGATGAGCATCCGGTGCGTTGGCGCGAACAAACATAATTCCGAGATGCCCCTGAACGCTCCTTCCACAACCATTTCCAGCGGGCCAGCATCGTCTTTGACGTTCGTTTTTATACCGGAGCGCTCGTTTTTTCGGACGTTGCTCTTCCGCAAAAAAGCATAGATTTCTTCGTAAATATCGTTACGCTCCGCATCAAACGAAAACTGCTCGTATCGGTAACATGGCGCTATGATCAACTCCTGGATATTTTTGAAGCGGAAATACTCAAGCAGAAAGTCGATCATTTCACACATATCCTTATAAAATTGCCGTCTTGTTCCATGGAACCCTGAGGTTCTTCCGTCCTCATAACTTCCATCTTCGTATACCTTTATCCCATAAAAGCCATCATAACCATGATCCCAGGCATGGGCATGGTACACTTCAAAACAGGGCGTGCCCTTAATTTCGTCGTAATCAAGTCCTATGCCGCACTGGCGTAAGGCCTTATTCAATTCATTGAGGCGGATTTTTTCCATTGCGAGCCTCCAGAACTATACTTCGTCCTCGCACACCAAAGCGCTTCGAGGGACAAGCACAAAAAGTCATCTAACGTAAAAAATA
>NZ_DBHLDX010000018.1:0-33120 GCF_057312375.1 Fretibacterium sp. | reverse complement strand
TAAAGAAGGGCAAGAAAGGCCCCCCTGCAAGGGGGGCTGCCCCGAAGGGGCTGGGGGGTGTTGAGTAGGCTAAGAGCAAACCCCTCCGCCGCCCTTGGCGGCACCTCCCCTTTCAGGGGAGGCAATCCACATTAGACGCGATTTGGTATCAGTCTATCAAAACCCAATTTTTTATCTTTTCCAGCATTTTCACCATCACGACAGCGGTCGTTACACCCAAAACGACATCCAGCATCTTCTTCATAATCGTCATAAGAATTCCTCTCCTTTCAGGCTTCAGCCTGGGCAATGTGCTCACAGCACTCGTAAAAATAACTTCCATCTTATCCGAAATTTTTCTTTATTGTATTCCGAGGTGCGCATCAGGTTGCGATACTCTCACGCAGGATAGTTCAGAAGCAACGCTCTCACTCTTTGGGGTAATTTTAACATGTTTATGTTATAGATGCAAACATATATTTCCCTCCCCCATCCTTCTAAAATAGACTAAGAGGTGGGGATTGTGCTCAAAGGAACGATCATCATTCGCAAGAAATCCGGCCTCAGGGGCGAGGATGGTTACAAGACCTTTTCTGTCAGGCTCAGGGAGGAGACGGTCGTCGCGCTTGAGGCTTTGGCTGAGAAAAGCAATCGGTCCCGGAACGAAGTCATCAACCTCGTTCTGGAGCAGGCGCTCGGCAACGGCAATATCGAAGTGACTGATTGACGGGATTTCAAGCCTGAGAAGGACAAGCTATGCGCCTCTTCTTTGAACTATTCTGCAGATTCAACTCCCTTGATCTTAATCCAAGCAATAAGGACGGACGAAGCAGGGCCTTCAAAGGCCCTGCTTCGTCCATTACGTCATAAAAGGCTGTCGTTATTAAGCCGTCACTTGAGGCGGCGGAAGATCGGCGAGAGGAAGAAGACCAACCCTGCCAGCGGGAGCAGTCCCAACAGGAGGAGCGTGCTGTAGATGCCGAAGCGGTCCGCAAAGCCTCCCGCCGGGTACAGCGCCGCATTGGCCGTCCCCCAGGCCAGTCCCATCACGATCGCGCTGGCCGCGCTGCGAGCCTGTGGCATCAGCGTCTGCGCGGCAACGACGGTCAGGGGCATCGTGGAATAGATGCAGGAAACGCCCGCGATGTAGAGCGCAAAGGAGAGTGCGCCCTTGGACAGGGCCGCACTGGTCAGGAAGAGGGAGCCCAGGATCATGGAGAGGAGCATGATCCTCTTGAAGCCCAGTCGCTTGGAAACGCGCTCGGCAGGAACCATCGCCAGGGAGCCTCCCAGCGTGATGCAGAACACGACCGTCCCCACGCTCTCAAGGGACCCGCCCTGCACCGCTACCTTCAGAGGCAGGAAGAACCGAACGCCCTGAAAGACGAAGTCTCGGACGAAGGCCAGCCCCCACAGGGGGAAGAGCACGGCAAGGGCGGAGAAGAAGCCGTTCAGGAATCCCTCCCTGGACGACGGGGCAATCCCTTCGGGAGCTTGCAACGTGGGCACACAAAACCACAGCAGAGGGGCCAACAGGAGAGGAGGCACGAGCGTGAACCAAAGCCCCTCGTATCCCAGGCACTTCACCGTTGCGATGGCGACCACGGGGCTGACCAACACGCCCAGCGTCCCCATGATGTTGAACAGGGTCAGGGAGGCTGGGAGCTTCTCCGGGCTTGAAACGTACCCTACACCGCCGCTGCCTTGAGGGTGGTACAAAGCGCTGCCGATCCCCCACAGCCCCGCTGCGAAAAGTGCCCCGCCGTAGCTCCCTGCGTTGGGGATCATCACGGCGCCCGTCCCGCAGAGGATGGGGCCGATCACGATCAGCCACGGACGGCTCAAACGGTCCGACAAGCAGCCGATGACCGGCTGCCCTATGATGTGGCAGAAGCCGACGATCATGCTCAGCCTGCCGGAGAGGGCGTAGTCCAGCCCCAGCGACGCCTTGATGTAGGGAATGAACGTGGGCAGAAACGCCGCGTACATGTCGTTGATCCCGTGGGCCAGGGAGATGAGGAACACCCGAACGTTCGGCAGAAGCGGCGGGCGCCTCTCCTGCGCGCCTGCGGTCAGGTCCAGCCCTTCCAGTTGGGAACGGTCACACGCGCCCATGGGTGTTCCTCCGAATGCAGACCGCCTTCATCGGCAGCGAAACAACGCCATCCAGCGGCGGGTCCACGTGGGAAACCCACTGGGAAACCAGGGCCTCCCGGTCCTCCGCGGGCGGGACGATCACGCCGACGGGCAGCGTTCCCTGAGCGCGGAAGTGGGCGAAGAGCGCCTCCATCGTCCTTCCTTCAAACTCCGGGGGCACGTCGAAGGAGGCGAAGCTGTGTCCGTCGTCCGAGGTGGAGAGGATGTCCTTGATAAAAGAGGAGATGCCCTCGAAGTGCGTGCAGATCCCCGTGATGTCCGCGATGAGGCTGTCCGTGTAGAGGATGTCGTCCACGTGCGCGTAGCGGGCATAGCGCTCGTTCTCCGGGTTGTGGAGCTCCATGACGGAGTATATCTGCGGCGCGGCGCTCTCCACGGCCAGGCCCGTCAGGATGGCCCGTGAGTCGTCGTCCCCGAACTTCGGGTCCCAGAGGATGACCGCCGCTCTGGCGCGCTCGACCCCCGCCTTGAGCAGGGAATCCCTGTCCGATGGGTTGCCCTGAACGAAGAACACGTCGGCATGAAGGCCCGTCGGCCGCTCCTCGGCCACGACGGCAATCTCGCTCCCCGAGGCCATGAGCTGCCGCACGAGGTACGGTCCGCGCGTGTTCCAGCCGCAGATCACGGCGTGCCCCTCAAATTTACAGGTACTCATCCCCAACATCTCCTTCAACCGGCTGTTGATCAGGCGCTGCATCACCTCCGCGAAGACAACTCCAAAGAGGGCTACGCCAAAGATCGAGAGGAAAAAGACGATAAGGCGTCCCACGAAGGTATGGGGGTGGGACGCAAACTCGCCCTGCCCGATCAACGTGAAGAGGACGCTCCAGAAGGCCCCCCAGAAGGACCCCCGGAACCCGTCCTCCTGCCACCACACGAGCAGCGTGGCAAGAAGTAACAGCAGAAGGAGGAGCGCCACAGCCCCGAGAAAGCGGTGTTTGAACTTCCTGGAGAGGGCGATCCCCCGTCTTGCATTTTTCACGGTCTTCGTGAAGCGGACGCTCATTCCATGGGCCCGCGTCAGTTCATCAGGACCAGCTTCAGTTGTCGGTCAAAAAAGAGCGTCTTTAGCCTGCGCTTCCCTCGCATCAGGTAATAGGAATAGGGCGGCTCCAGAAGGGAGCGGGGCCGGTACCGCGGTCGCATCACGAGGGTGTAGCCCACGTGGTCCGCAATCGCGACGATCTTATCCAGCTTGTCGCCCACGTTCGAATCGCTGATCGGGGCGATGAGAGGATCGCCCACCAGCGCGACCCGAGAGGGGGCCACGTCGCTTTCCATCGTTTCTGCCCTGGGACTGACTGCAGCACTCCTTCCACCGTTTCCCGGAAGCGTCCCTGCTGGGAAGCCCGTAAAGGTAGTGGCCGCCTTTTTCGGAGTACCAATCGCGGCCAGGTCCGATCCCCGGCCCACGTCGCCCGTCAGCTTTTCCTCCGCCGCCCGTGCGGCAGCCGCCTTGGCCTGAGTGTCGCGCGTAGCGCTGCGCCGTGGGCGAACTGCCCCAGGCGCCGTGCAGGCGAAACAGAAAACCATCAATGCAGCCAACAACAGAACGTGGATATTCCTCATCCTTTGCAATCACATCGCCTCCGAACCACATCACGAGAGCCAGAGCACACTCACAACAGCGCCGAGGACCCGAAGGCCCTCTAATCCAGGAAATCCTTCAGCTTCCGGCTGGGCTGGCGAAGCTTTCTAAGCGCCTTGGCCTCGATCTGCCGGATGCGTTCCCGGGTCACGTTGAATTTGCGTCCCACCTCCTCCAGGGTGTAGGAATGTCCGTCTTCAAGCCCAAAACGGAAGTGCAGGACCTCCCGCTCGCGGGTTGAAAGGTTCGAGAGCATCTCCTCGATCTGCTCGTGCAGGAGGTGCCCTGCCGCGGCCTCGTCGGGGCTAGGCAGCTCATGGTCCTCAATGAAGTCGCCCAACTGGCTGTCCTCCTCCTCGCCGATGGGCGTTTCCAGGGAGATTGGGAGCTGCGAGATGCGGCGAATCTCCTCCACCCGGGACGGGTCGATGCTCATCTCGCGCGCGACCTCCTCGTCCGTCGGCTCCCTCCCCAACTGCTGCACCAGCTGCCGCGAAACGCGCACCATCTTGTTGATGGTTTCCACCATGTGGACAGGAACGCGGATGGTCCGAGCCTGGTCCGCGATGGCCCGCGTGATCGCCTGCCGGATCCACCACGTGGCGTAGGTGCTGAACTTAAAGCCACGTCGATAATCGAACTTCTCGACGGCCCGGATCAACCCCAAGTTGCCCTCCTGAATGAGGTCCAGAAAGAGCATCCCACGGCCGATATACTTCTTCGCGATGCTGACGACGAGGCGGAGGTTGGCGTCTATCAGCTTTTGCTTCGACTTGACGTTGCCCTCCTCCATCTGCTTTGCCAGTTGGACCTCCTCGGCAGCCGTCAGGAGCGGGACCTTCCCGATCTCCCGCAGGTACATCCTCACCGGGTCCGTCAGGGGGATGTCGTCCAGCTTGCCCAGGTCCCCGTCCAGCGCAGGGATAAACTCATCGTGTCCGGCGGTGGTCGGCGATATCTTGTCCAGCTTCTCCTCCTCGACGACCTCGATCCCCATCTCCTGAAGGTTGCTCAGGATGTTGTCCAGCGTATCGGAGTCCCACGCCTCCACGGGAATATGCCTCTCGATGTCGCGATTGGTCACAAAGCCGCGTCCTTGTCCCTCGTGGACCAGGTTGCGCACCTTTCCCAGGTACGCCGCCTCGTTCTGCGGGGTATCGTCAGTCTTCTCCAGCGGCTCTCTATCGTCCTGCACAGCCATACCTCCAGTTTTTCTCAGGGACATGCTCTCCAAATCGCGGCGCTCGACCGCTGCAAGCCCCTTCTAACGTCATCCTAAAAACTGCGAAAACCGACTCTCCGGGGACGGGCCCACCATCTGCCTCGTTTCCGCGAACTCCATTTCGTAAAGCAGCTGACGGATGCTGAGCTGCAGGGGGTCGTCCGTTTCATAGGGCACACAGAAGCGGCGGTACCCAAACTTCTCGGCAAAAAAGGGGACTTCGTCCTTTCCCTTCGCCTCAAGGAGCAGCTTTTCAAAGCCATTCAGAAAATCCGCCTCGTCGAAGAAGGCCTCCTCGCTCACCACCGCGATGACCTTCATCGACCCCAGCAAGATGCTGTCGTTCCATAGGGAACAAAACGCGACTCCGGCGGAGAGCATCTTGCGTTCCGGCCCCTTCAAGAGGGACCCAACTAGGCGCTCCATGCGCGGGGAATACCCCAAAATCATCAGGAAGCCCAATGTCAGAAAGCTGCAGGGCTCATCCCTGTAAAAGTTATCCCTCACCAGGCTCCCGATGCACCCCGCCCTCGGGGAGGACATGAAGAAGAACTCGCTGTCCAGCTCAAGACAGCCGGCAGCGATCTGCCTCAGCTGTGGGCTGTAAAGACGGTTGATCGAGATCGGCTGATAGTCCACGCCGAGGGGAAACCACGGGGCAATTTCCAGAGCCAGGTCCGAATTCCAGTAGGGCAGCAAGGCGACCTCTTTTCGTTTTGCACTGGGGCCGCGTTGACGGGATTTTTGCCTCCCCGTCGACACGGCTTTCCGCGGGCGCTTCCGGGGGACCGCTTCAAACGAAACGCGGCACAAGGCAAGGACGCCTTGTGCTGATATGGAACGGCATTTTCACCGAAGCGGCGTTCTGCCGGCGCGTCGCCGCTGGGGCAGCCTATTCTCCCACCGCGGCCCGCTTTT
The DNA here is from genome assembly GCF_057312375.1 of Fretibacterium sp. Classification (NCBI taxonomy): domain Bacteria; kingdom Thermotogati; phylum Synergistota; class Synergistia; order Synergistales; family Aminobacteriaceae; genus Fretibacterium; species Fretibacterium sp. The sequence goes on along the minus strand of NZ_DBHLDX010000018.1, from coordinate 27,256 downwards.
CCGCCTTCTCCTTGATAACCTTCACGACGCACTCCACCAGCTGGTTGATCTCGGGCTTCGTGACCTGATAGTTCGCGCCGACGCTCGCGGCCTTGTTTTTAATATCGTTTGCCATGATCGAGGAGAAGACGATAACAGGGATGTTCTTCGTTTCCACGTTCTCCTTGATGCGGCGGGTCAGCGTCAGCCCGTCCAGCCGGGGCATCTCCACGTCCGTGATCAGGAGGTCGCAGTCCTCTCTGTCCTTGACGATGGCGTCATAGGCCACCTTCCCGTCCGGACAGATCTTAAGGTTCGTGAAGCCGCTGGCGGTGAGGGCGTCTTCGACCTGCTTTCGGATCAGGGGCGAGTCCTCCGCAACGATGATGTGATAATCCGCCGGGCGTCCGACTTCCTCCAGCATAGCCCTGGTCTTCGCCGAATCCGCCGCGTTGTGCTGGATCACGAGCTGAGGGCTGATCGTCTGGACGATGGCCTCGTAGTCGAGGAGCAGGACGTTACGGGTATCCCGCTTGATGACGTAAAGGATCCAGTCCCCAAGGTACTTCCCCGTCATGGTGGAGTCGAGGTCCTCGGACTTGATGCGGTAGATCCTCTCCACGGCATCGACGACGAAGCCCAGTTTGACCTCGTTGAACTCCGCAATGATGACCTTGCTCTGCTCTATGGGGGTCATCGGCTGAATCCCAAGGAAGACGCGCAGGTCAACCATCGGCAGGACCTCCCCACGCACCGAGGTGATCCCAATCAGGGCCGCCGGCGCGTCAGGGATCGCACGGCATCCGGGCCATCGCAGGATTTCTCTTGTCTTATCGACGTTGATCGCAAAGGACTGGTCCCCCAGGACAAAGACGACAAGCTGCCATTCGTTTGTGCCGACCTCAGTTGTAACCTTTTTAACTTCCTGCATGCAGACCCCTCGTTTCCTGAACGACAAATGCCCCTGCGCTACCTGCGAGGGCACTCGGACGTGAACGTCTAGTCAAAGCTTATCTTACCACTACATCGCCGAAACCGCCAAATGGATTGCCCGAAAATCGTGCATCGACGCATCGGGCGTTCTCGTCAACCCAGGTTCTCCAGGACCCGCATCCAGTTTTCGCCCAGGATTCCCTTGGCGACCTGCGCCGGAAACTCCCGGCGCAGCGCCTCGACGAAGGGGACGACGTGCCGGTACGTCGGAAAGACGCTGTGGGTTCGGCAATCCTCTGGTTTGCTGAACTCGCAGAGGTCCAGCCCAAGCCCCAGGTGCTCCTCCCCCACGAGGTCGACGATGTGGCGCGCGTGATCCAGAAGGCCCAGCCACCTGGGCTCGTCCGGGGGGAAGTCGCCCTGCCGCACAAAGGACGTCGAGTTGTTGAGCCCCATGACGCCGCCGCGCGCCGCCAGCCTGCGGATCTGGTCGTCCGTCAAGTTTCGCGCGACGGGGCAGACGGACCGGCTGTTGGAGTGGGAGGCGATGATGGGCCCGCCAAAGAAGCGGAACACGTCGTCAAAGCCGACGTCGTTCAGATGGCTGACGTCCACGATCATCCCGAGGCGCTCCGCTTCCTTCAGGAGGGCGACGCCGAAGGCGGTCAGGCCTCCGGGTTGGCCTTCCTCCAGGGGGTGAAAATGGCAGCCATCCGCCGCGAAGTTGCGCCGGCTCCAGGTGAGCCCGATGAGGCGAACTCCAAGCTCGTAGAAGACGGACAAGAGCTGCAGGCTTGCCCCCAGGGGATCGACCCCTTCAAAGGAGAGGAAGAGGGCGATCCCTCCGCTCTCCACGACGCTCCGGGCCTCCGCGGCGGTCCGGCAGAGGGCGAACTTCCCCGGAGATTCCCGCATCTCCGCGTGCAGGTTGCCGATCTGCTCCAGCGCGACGCGCAGGGCCATCTCCGGGATGTACTCGTTTGAGACGAAGAGCGAGCAGACGAGGACGTTCACGCCCGCAGCGCGGAGGTCGTCCAGGTAGAACCTCTCGATGACCTGCGTCTCCCCCTGGCGGCGCAGGCGGGCCACGTCCATCAAAAGGTCGTAATGCGCGTCAACGATCAAAGAATTCGACAAAGAACTCAAATCAACAACCCCTCTGCATCAAAGCGTCAAAATCACGAAAGAACGTCCTCACGGCGCCACGTCCAGCGAAACGATGACCGCTCTGCCCCGCAGGATCCGCACCGTCGCCCGGTAGTTTTTTCCGTCCCGGGCCGCGCGCTCCAGAGCCTGTCCCGTGCCCTCCGGGACGTAGAAACGCCTCAGCCCATCCCCAAGGTCGACGTGAACCATGCTCCCGACCTTTCTGAAGTCGATCCGTCCCCGCAGGTACACCCCGTCCTCTGGCTCCACCAGGGTCACCAGGGAGGGGCCCCACAGGCCCGACGGCTCCGGAATAAGCGTCACGAAACACTCCCTGTCGAAAGCCGACAGCGCGGAAGCTGGCTGAAAGGCGGCCTCGGGCACCGACGCGGCGTTCACCTCAAGCGCGACGTAATCGCCCCGAAAGGGGTCGCGCGGGTCGATGGGGCGGGCGGCAAGGCAGATTTCACGCCCCCAGGTCAGGACGCAAAGCGGCTCAAGGGGAAGCCACAACAGCACGCCAAGCGGCAGGACGGCCGCCGCGAGGTAGCGAAGGGAACTCCTCATGTCCTGTCGTCACCGCCTTTCTCCTCAGGGTTGCCCTCCCCGCGCCTCAGGCGCCGCTCCAGAAGAAAGCCCAGGGCAAGGAGGGCCGCCCCGGCGATGGAGAAAACCCAGGCCTTGGACGTGAACCTCAGGAAGTCGTCAAAGAAGTAGCGGGCGATCAGCAGCAGAAGGAAGAGGATGCTGACGCCGCGTCTTCGCCCCAGGTTCAACAACATCAGGACCGCCACCACGGCCGCATCCACAAGGGCAAGGGCGGACGCAAAGTGCGCCCCACCCGTCCAGGCCCACAGATCGGGCCAGGTCAGCAGGAGCCCGAAGGCCCCCGCCGTCAGGAGGCCGATGTCCGCCAGGTCGCTCCGCAGGGGCCGGTCCTCGCCGCGCGGCGCCAGAAGGGACAGCGCGAGCCCCGCAAGGGCCAGGGCCAGCAGGGCGATGTCGTCGCCGAAGTCCTCTTGAAACCTCTCCCCAAGCAGCAGAAGCGACAGCAGGACGTTGAGGCGAAAGACGATTCGTCCGCCGCACAGGTGCCACAGCCCCCACAGGGCCGCCACGATGAGGAGCTCGTCCGGATTCCTCAGGAAGGGCTCAAGGCAGTCCCAAAGCGGGGTGCTCCCCCATGTGACGGCATCCCACACCCGTCCGGGGTGCAACAGGGGGTCAAACAGGAGGTAGAGGGCCGTAAGCCCCTGCAGCAGGACGGCCTGCCAGCGGTCGCGAAAGAGTCCGACGGTCGGGATCAGGCCCGCAATCCACCATCCCAGGGCGGAGCGCCACTCCCCGCCCTGATGGAACATCTGCCCTATCAGGAAGATGCCGCCGCCGTAGATGAAGCTCCCGACGAGCAGAAACGCGCGGGAGGTGCGGGGGAACCTCTCCCGGCACCCCCAGGAGGCAGCGAGGGACGCCGCATAGCCGGCAAGGATCAGAAACGTGCGCAGAAGGCGGGACATGTCGAGCCAGTTCGCCGCGACGAAGCTGAGCACCCCCAACCCCACCAGCGTTCCGCCAAGCCCCAGCAGCGCGTTCTGAAGCCTGCCCCGCCTCGCGGAGTACAGGCCGCGGATGCCGTCCGCCTGCTCCGCGCTGATCAGGCCAAGCTCACGCCAGACCTCCGCCTCACGCAGCAGGAAGCTCATGTTGCCCCTGCTGACGAGGCGCTTCTCATCTCCTGACGTCATCTCAGCTCACAAGGCTTCCCAACGGGATGTCCCCCTCCGGGGTTACGAGGGTCAGGGCCTCGCTCTCCCCGTCCACCTTGATGCTGGCGGCCAGGATCATCCCGTTGCTCTCGATCCCGCAGAGCTTCGCCGGCTTCAAATTCGTCACCAGGATGACGCGCTTTCCGACGAGCTCCTCCGGCGTGAAGAACGCCTTGATCCCAGAACAGACGGTGCGCCTCTCGTAGCCCAGGTCCACCTCCAGCTTGTAGAGCTTTCGGGACTTCGGGATTTCCTCCGCCTTGACCACCTGCGCCACGCGCATCTCTACCCTTCTGAAGTCGTCGATCGAGATCTCGTCCCTGCGCTCCTCCGTCATAGCTTTGTCCTCCTTCGCCGCCACGGCCTTCTCGCCGTGGGCCTTCTTCCACTCCTTGACGTCGATGCGCGGGAAGAGTACCTCCGCTCTCCCCACGCGCGTCCCCGCCGCGGCGCCCCACCGGAAGTCGTCGTAGAGACACTTCAAGGGGTCACCCTCAAGCCCGAGCTGCTCCCATATCCGCTGGGCGGTCTCCGGCATGAAGGGGGCAACCATCAGGGCCGAGAGCCGCAACGCCTCATAGAGGTTCAGCAGCACGGAGTCCAGCGCGTCACCATTCCCCTCCTTCGCCAGCCTCCAGGGCATGGTTTCGTCGATGAACTTGTTGGCCCGGCCGATGAAGGCCCATATCCGCTTCAGGGCCTCGTCAAAGCTGAAGTCCTCCATAGCCTCATCCGTCCCTTCAAGCGCCGCCTGGGCCTGGCACTGCAGATCGCGCGCCTCAGGCATCTCCCGAAGGGATTCCGCGGGGACCGTGCCCCCGCGGTAGTCCTGGATCATCTTGAGCGTCCGGTTCAGCAGGTTCCCCAGGTCGTTGGCCAGGTCGCTGTTGATGCGCCCCACGAGCGCCGCCTCGGAGAAGTCCCCGTCGTGCCCGAAGGGGATCTCGCGCAGCAGGAAGTAGCGGAACGGGTCCAGCCCGTACTCCTCCACCACCCTGCGGGGGTCCACCACGTTCCCCTTCGACTTGCTCATCTTCTCCCCGTCCACGGTCCACCAGCCGTGGGCGACGATCGAAACGGGCAGCGGCAGCCCCAGCGCCAGGAGCATCAGGGGCCATATCACGCAGTGAAACCGGATGATATCCTTCCCCACCACGTGCCGGACGTGAGGCCAGTACCGGTCGAACGCAGGCCGGTCGTCCAGGTAGCCGATGGCCGAGGCGTAGTTGATCAGGGCGTCAAACCAGACGTAGATCACGTGCTTCTCGTCGCCCGGCACGGGAATGCCCCACTTCAGCGTCGTCCGCGACACGGACTGATCCCGAACCTCTCCCTTGAGGAAGCTCATGATCTCGTTGTAGCGGATGCGCGGCATCACGCCCTTCACGTGCTTTTCGTAGTGCTCGATCAGCTGCGGGACGTACCGTGACCCGCGGAAGAAGTAGCTCTCCTCCTTCATGACCGTCAGAGGGCGTCCACAGTCCGGGCAGGTGCCGCCGGGTCCCATGCTGGACTCCGGGACGTAGGCCTCGCAGGGGACGCAGTACTTCCCCTCGTACTCCCCCTTGTAGATGTCCCCCTGCTCCATGAGCCGCTTGAACATGTCCTGAACGACGCGGACGTGGCGGTGCTCCGTCGTGCGGATGAAGTCGTCGTTGCTGATGTTCAGGACGCGCCACAGCTCCTTGAAGTTAAGGTGTATCCGGTCCACGAGGTCCTGCGGCGTGACGCCCTTCTTCTCCGCCGCGGCTTGAATTTTCTGTCCGTGCTCGTCGGTGCCGGTGAGGAAGCGCACGTCGCAGCCCTTCATGCGCTTGTAGCGGCTCATGGCGTCGCAGGCGATCGTCGTGTAGGCGTGCCCGATGTGCGGAACGTCGTTGACGTAGTAGATGGGGGTCGTGATGTAAAAAATCCTTTCGTCCATTCCGTCCATAAAAAGACCTCCGTACGTATTCTATCGTTTAGTGAAAGGTTACCCAGGCCCGTCGATCCAACTCCACGACGGCCGCCTGAGGCGACAGCCTCTTTAGATTGAAGCACGTCAGGGCGTCGTTGACCTCGTCGATGTCAAAGACGCCCTGTTCCAGACAGTAGAGGAGCACGATGTCGCTGACCTCGCACTTGGAGAACTCGTAGCCCGCCGCCAGGAAGAGGTCCTTCGCCTGCTCCGGCGTCAGCGCGAGCTTCAGCGCGAGCACGGACAGGAGCTCCCGGCTGGGGAGCGACGGGCTCCTGCGGCGCAGGGCGTGGACGTCCTCCACGAGGCACCCGAGCTTCTCCGCGAGGTCCGCCTCGGAGACGCCCCCCTCGTCCAGCAACTTCGCGATGGCACTAGCGAAGTTCCCCGCCAGATCGCGGTCGGCCGACCTGCCCGAAATGGCCTCGTTCGGGGAAAAACCTGCCGCGTCGCCCTCGCTTGCGGGCTCCGAGGCCCGCCTGAGCAACTCCTGCTCCGTTAGCTTCAGGCCCTCCTGAATCCGCCTGGCGAGGTCCATCAGAAAATCTGAGGATAACATGACACGCCTCCAAAACGTGAGTCCGCCGACAAAACAACGGCCCCGGGAGCGGGGCCGCCTTCTTTGGGAGAAAATCCGCCCTCGGGGCCCTGGCGTCCGGTTCCCGCCTAGCCCTCCTCCAGGCCGGTGATGTTCAGCATCTGCCAGTTCTGTTTGTTGATCTCGGTCAGGATGTCCTCAAGGACCGCGTCGGCCTCTCCATAGGGCACCTGGCAGGTGCCTACCCTGCGGTGTCCGCCGCCTCCGTGCTTCAGCATCAGTTTGCCGACGTCCACCGTCGCCGTGCGGTTCAGGATGCTGTACCCCACCGAGAACACGCAGAACTCCTTGTTCTTCCCGTCAAAAACGCGAACGGAGACGTTCTGGTCCGGAAAGAGCGCGTAGATGACGTGGCGGTTGCCCACGTAGGTCTCCTCTACTCCCCGCAGGTCCGTGACCACGGCGGCCTCCCGGGTCCAGGAGTACTTCTTCATCATCTCGACGAAGAGGTCCTTGTGGGCGTTGTAGAGGCGGACGCGCTCCTGGAGGTCCTCCAACTGCATGATCTCGTCCACCGACATCGTGCGCAGGTAGTCGATCAGGCAGTCCATGAGCTGATAGTTCGAGATGCGGAAGTCCCGGTAGCGCCCCAGCCCCGTCCTTGGGTCCATGATGAAGGACAAGAGCACCATCCCCTGCGGGTTCAGCACCTCGTCGCGGGAGAAGTGCGCCGAGTCGCACTTGTCGGCCTCGACCACCATGTCCTTGAAGCGGACGAGGGCGCCCCGACCGCCGCCGTAGTACTCGTAGATCACCCGCGCGCAACTGGGCGCCGGCCAGGACGCCCCCGTGTACTTATACTGGTGCATCACTCCCCGCGAGTCCTCGCTCGTGTGGTGGTCAAACCACATGCCACACCCCGGAGCATAGGGGATGTTCACCAGGATATCGTTGGAGTTCACCTCGATGGTCCCGTCCTGAATGTCCTTGGGGTGTACAAACTTTTTATCGTCGAAGAGATCCAACTCCTTCAGGAGCACCGCGCACATCAATCCATCAAAGTCGGATCGTGTCAGAAGCCGCACATCCATTCACCTCCGCGTATATGGTCAATCGTCGGCCGCCCGTCACCCCGACGGCATCGGCCCTCTCAATCCTCTGTCTGACAAGCGGGGCAGTGGACAATCCCTGAAGCCGCTGCAGTGCACTCCCTGCGGCCCGACATCTCCCCGGCGATCCTCGAGCAGTCGACGAACCTGTCCGCCCGCCTAATTGTAACTCAAAAACAAAGGAAGCGGAAGTACTCAGCCTGACTTGTCCAACGAAGCGACTATGCGGCAGGCTTGAAAAAACTCAAGAAACCCCCCTGTGCCCGACCTCCTCCTCCTTGAGGGAACGCGCGGCGCCTGGGCAGGCCCCGGCCATCCGTCCACCGTCCTCCACCGACGCAACCGTTGGATTTTCCAATTGAAATAGCGTAAAATTGAAGATAACTACACGTCGCCCTCTTCCCCGATCGGGGACAGAAGTTCCCGAGCCCGCCGAGGCGACGGATGCCGCTTTCCGGACCGCCCCTGCGGCTCACAGACCTTTTGACGTAAGGAGTAGATCCCTCATGCTCTCGATGAAAGGACTTTTTTGCGTTTCGAGCGTTTTTTCAGGGAGTGCAAAGCGATTTGCGGCGCTCATGGTGGTCCTCGCCCTCAGCCTGACACGTCTGGGCCTCCCAGCGGAGGCGGCGCAGCCCGCCATCCTTATGGAGGAGGAGCCGCACGTGGGCACGGAGGTCGTCCTCATAGCAGACCCCACCTCCGTCCCCTCGGACGCCGTCATCGAGTGGGCCATCAGCGGCGACGTCAAGCCCGTCCTGCTGCGCGCAGGGGGGCGTGAGTGCGCCTTCACCCCCGCCAACACCCTTCCCATCACGGTGACGGCTATCGTCCACGACTATAGCGGCGCCTCCCTGGGCGATGCCGAAATGACGTTGACGCCAAAGGAGTACGCCATCGAGATCGTCGTTGCCTCGCACGATCTCGTCGCGTTGTGGGACGCCACGGAAAAGGCGAGCGTGTCCGAGGACGCGCTCATGACGAATCGCCCCATAAGGCTTCGAGCTCAGCTCGTCCCCGCCTTCAACGGGGAGGCCTCCTTTTCCTGGACCGCTGACCCCTCCACCGCCGTCCTGAGCGCGGACGGAGGGGCTGACCTCCTCATCGCTCGCAGCGAGGCAGGGGACAGCGAGGTCGCCGTCAGTGCGTTCAACGGGGCTGGTGTCCTCCTGGGGAGCGGCAGCAGCACAATCGGCGTCACCCTGCCCAGCTCGGTCCTGCAGGAGTCGGAGGAGGCCCGCCAGGCCTGGGAAACGTGGGAGCGCGCCGAAGAGGCCTGGAACGCAAAGGACTACGCGAAAGCCATGGAGCTGGGAGCCGAGGCTCAAGCGGCGGCCCCAAGGGACCAGGACATCGCGAAGGAGTTTCGAGCGATGACCACCAAGCACTCGCGCTTCCTGCGCGCGCTGGACTTCCGCAACAAGGCCTCGGGTCAGATCGCAAAGGGACTTCATGACGACGCCCTGAAGAGCCTCCGCCTGGCTCAGGTCGTGTGGCCCACCGAGGAGGGCACGGCCCTCATCCGGAAGGAGGAGGAGGAGATCGACGCGCTTCGCGTCAAGCGACAACGGGCGGAGTGGCTGCGCGACACCGCCTCCGCCTACGACCAGGAGGGGCTTTTCGAGGACGCGATCACCTATTACGAGAAGTCCGCCGCCGTCCTCTCCTCGGACGCCATCCAGGAGAGGACGACGCGCATTCGGCAGCGCCTTGAGCTCATGGCCGACGCGAACCGCTATGCGAGCGAGGGCAGCGCGATGGAGCGCGACGACGATATCGAGGGGGCCATCGCCCACTACTCTGCAAGCATCGTGAGCAACCCGGACACTGCATTGAAGCAACACATTGAAGAGTTGCGCGTCGTCCTGGAGCGCCGAAAGAAACAGGCCGCGGCCCTCTATCAGGAGGGACAGGCCCTGGCCAAGAAGGGCGACGCGAAGGGAGCCCTCACCCGATACCTTGAGAGCCGAAGGGTGTGGGACACGGAAGCGGCGCAGAAGCGTATCGACGAGTTGGAGAGGGTCGTGAGCGCCGACTCCGCGCCACGCGGACCGGAGGACTTCGGCATCGGCACGAGGGCGGATGCCGCTCGTCTCGCGCGCTCGGCGGACGCCCTGTACCTCAACCGGCGCCTCGAGGAGGCCGCTCCCCTCTACCGCAAGAGCCTGGCGATCTTCCCCAACGAAGAACTGAAGGCGTGGGTCGAGCGCGTCGAGGCCATCCTGCACGACCGCCGCGCCCTCCAGGCGGCCAACGCGAAGGTGCGCGAGGGCAACGCCCTCCTCAACGCAGGGAAGGCCGCCGAGGCCATGGCGCGCTATCGGGAGGCCCTTGCTATCCACCCCAACGCGGAGGTCGAGGCGTTCCTGGCGCGCAGCGGGGAGCTTCCCGCGCAGGAGGACGCCGCCACTGCCCCGGCCGGTAAGGGGAAATAAGGGGACTGTCCGGGCGTCTTCGGGGCGTCCATGGTGGACTGCGGCCTGCACAAAGAACGAATGGAGTGTTTCCTTTGCTGACGATAGGCTTTTGCAACCTGAAGGGCGGGGTGGGCAAGACCACCGCGTGTCAGAACCTGGCCGTCGCCCTCGCCCGAATGGGCAAGAAGGTCGCTGTGGTGGACATGGACCCCCAAAGCAACTTGAGCACGAGCTTTGGCGTCACCGTCGCTCCCAACACCCCGCAGGTCTTCGACCTGCTCACGGGGAACGCATCCTGGGACGACATCCGAACGGTGCATGAAGGGGTGGACGTCATCCCCAGTTCCCTGGACCTCATCATGGCGGAGCTGAACCCGGAGGGGCCCTTCGGCCGCGACACGCTGCTGAGGGACGCCATGGCCGCCCTCCCCCCCAGCCGCTACGACTACGTCCTACTGGACAGCCCGCCTCAGCTCGGCGTGTTCACCCGCAACGTGCTGACCGCGGCCGATCGCCTCCTCGTCCCCATGGACGGGGGGTTCTACAGCCTGGCGGGGCTGAGGCTACTGAACGAGGCCATCCCCCTGTTCAACGAGCGCTTGAACCCTGACCTCACGCTCCTGGGAATCCTCATGACCCGCCACAACCCGAAGATATTCATCGCCCGCGAGGTCGAGCGGGAGGTGGCGAACTTCTTCGGCGGCCTGCTCTTCAAGAGCTACATACGCCAAAACGTCAGCCTGATTGAGGCCTCGAGCCTGGGGCTTTCCATCTTCTCCTACGCACCCAGCTCCACGGGCGCCAAGGACTACAAGGCGGCCACTGAAGAGTTCCTCGAACGGTGCGAGGGACTTGAAGCGCCCGCCGCTGCTCCGTTGCCCCGCCCCTGGCAGGGCTCAGACCACAAGGGGGAAAACTAGATGTCCAGGAAAAAGAGGCCTGACTTGAAGGACTATCTGCGCACGGGGGTCATTCGGGTCTTTGACCCCGCCGAGGAGGAGCGTGAGCCAGGGCCTGAGGAAACCGTAGAACGTAAGGGGACCGGGGAAGCGACACAGCCCTCTGCGCCCGCTCAGACGATGCAATCGTCCGTCGCCCCTGCAGAGGACATAGCCCCTCGGGAAGAAGTTGCGGGGCCGAAGCCGGAAGTCCCTGAAGGCGTTGCCCCGGAGGAGGTGCTGGCCCTCCTGTCCGAGAGGGATCGGCCCATGTGGGAGACGATGCTGCAAGCCGCCTCCGAGATCGCCCGCCGCCCTCTCGACGCAGAGGCGGCGCGAGCGGACTTCGCGGAGGCAGACCCAAGCCGCTACACCTACTACCTGCTCCCGTCCGAAGGGGCAGCGCTTTCCCCCGTCCGCTCGGCCGGGCAGCTTACGGCAGACGCCAAGGCCATCTTAAAGTGGGACGAGAACGGGGCGGCAACCCTCTGGCTCCGCGCGTGAGGTAAGCGAAGGCCGGCGCTTAGAAGCGTCGGCCTCATTCGTCTTTGCAAGTCTGAACGACAGTTTTTACCCGGTTCAGTCGGGAAGAGGGCTGTTCTTGAATATCTCGTACCCCGCGTTAAAGGCCGCCACGTTGAGGTCCGCGATCTTGGGCACCGGGAAGTGAGCCTGAATGACCTTGCGCAGGGAATCCGGCGAGGCGATCTTCTCAAGCTCCAGCACCCGTCCCACGCAGCCCAGCGCCACCATGTTCGTGACGATCTCGCGCCCCAGCTTCTCGCGGGCCGTCCTGATGATCGGCAGGGAGTAGACGCGAGCGTCGATGTCTCCGTGGGCCTCCACGCTGCCGGCCCCGTTCTGCAGGTTCAATCCGGGCATCTCCGTGACGAAGAAATCGTCGTACACGATGCGGCCGCCCGGCATGGTGTCGGGAGCGAACTCGTCCGCGGCCGCCTGGGTCAGGATGATCTGCAGGCTTGGGGCGATGACCTTGGGGTAGTCAATCGGCTTCGAGGAGATGACGACCTCCGCCTTGGACTTCCCTCCTCTGGCCTCCGGGCCGTAGGCCTGGGACTGCACCACGTAGAACTCCGGCTCGTGGTAGGTGATCGCCTGCCCGATCAGCTCCGTCGCCAGGATGACGCCCTGTCCTCCGGAGCCGGCGATACGAATCTCATATCTCTCATCAGCCATGGTCCTTACCCCCTCGCCTTATCGATGACCAGTTTCTTATACTGCTCCGTGTACTCGGGGGTGTCCTTGTTCACAAACTCCCCGCAGACGATCTTGTCCGCCAGCTCCTCCGGGCTCTTGTCCTTCGCCAGGGCAAGAGGGATGGAGTTCTCCTTGAAGTACTTGTAGTTCTCGATGGGAAGCCTGCGGTTGTTCTTGCGCCCGAACTGCGTGTGGCAGTGCGTCACGATCTCGATGACGGAAAAGCCCTTCTTGCGGATGCCGTTTGCGATGAAGGTCTCCGCCTGTCTGGGGTTGGCGATGGTCGTGCGCGCCACGTAGGAGGCGCCGGCCCCCTCCGCCAGCTTGCAGATGTCGAAGGTCGGGTCCACGGCGCCGTAGGGTGTCGTCGTCGCAAAGGCTCCCACGGGCGTCGTGGGGCTGGCCTGGCCGCCCGTCATGCCGTAGATGTTGTTGTTCATGACGATAGCCGTGATGTCGATGTTGCGGCGGCAGGCGTGGATGAAGTGGTTGCCGCCGATGGCCGTGCAGTCGCCGTCGCCCATCACGTTCACCACCGTCAGGTCGGGCCGGTGCAGCTTGATGCCCGTGGAGAAGGCCAGGGAACGGCCGTGGGTCGAGTGGAGCGTGCAGGCGTTGATGTACCCCGCCATGCGGCTGGAACAGCCGATCCCCGAAGCCAGGACCGTGTTCTTCCGGTCCGCTCCGATGCCGATCAGCGCTCGGATGATGGCGTGCATGATGACGCCATGTCCGCACCCGGGGCACCAGATGTGGGGCATAAACCTGCTTCTGACCCAGCTCAAAACCTCTGCGTTCGGCATCTTAAGCCACCTCCTTGATCTTGCGGCCTATCTCTGAGGGCTTGAAGAGTTCGCCGTTCACGAGGTTCAACGGCTGAACGTCGCTCCTGCCGTGAAACACGCGGTCCACCTCCAGGACGAGCTGGCCGCAGTTCAACTCCGGGACGATGACCGTCTTCGCCCCCAGCGAGGCCCGCAGCAGCTCCTCGTCCGGGAAGGGCCAGAGCGTGATGGGACGGAAGAAGCCTGCCGCGATGCCGGCTTTGCGGGCGTCACGCACCGCGCGCAGAGCGGACCGCGCCACGCTGCCGTAGGCCACCACCACGACGTCCGCGCCATCCATGTACTCCGCCTCGTACTCCACGATCTCGGAGCGGGCGCGGGAGACCTTGCTCATCATCCGCAGGATCTTCTTCTCGATCTCCGCGTTGTCGTTCGTCGGGAACCCCCAGTCGTTCGTGGTCAGGCCCGTCACGTGCCAGGAGTATCCGTCGCCGAAGGAGGCCATGGGAGGGACCCCCGTCACGGGGTCCGGAAGGTACGGCGTAAACTTCGCCGGGTCGCAGGTCGGCCGGACGCGGTTCACGATCTCGACCTCCGCAGGAGCCTTCTTCACGACCTTCTCCCTCATGTGCCCTACAACCTCATCCCCAAGGATCAGGACCGGCTGACGGAAGCGTTCCGCCGCGTTGAAGGCCTTGATCGCCAAGTCGTAGCACTCCTGTACCGACGACGGAGAATAACAGATCGTCGCATGGTCGCCGTGGGTGCCCCAACGCGCCTGCATCACGTCCTGCTGAGCCACCTTGGTGGGCGTCCCCGTGGAGGGACCACCCCGCATGACGTCCACCGCCACGAGGGGAATCTCCGCAATATAGGCCAGGCCCAAGTTCTCCTGCTTCAGCGAGAAGCCGGGGCCGGAGGTGGCCGTAAGCGCCTTGGCGCCTGCGATGGAGGCGCCGATGGCGGCTGCGATCCCGGCCAGCTCGTCCTCCATCTGGATGAAGTGCCCTCCGATCTTCGGCAGCTCTTCTGCCATCACTTCCGCGATCTCCGTCGAGGGCGTGATGGGATACCCTCCGAAGAAGTTGCAGCCCGCAGCAAGGGCCCCATGGGCCAGCGCAGTGTTTCCCTGCCAGAAAGCGACGTCAGCCATTTGCCTTATCCTCCTTCACCGTGATAGCGAGATCGGGACAAATGTTCTCGCACTGACGACAGCCGATGCAATCCTCCTGCTTCGTCGCCTCCGATTTCAGGCGATCGCTGAGGCTTAAAACGGACTTGGGGCAGACTCCGATACAAAGGGAGCACCCCTTACACCACGCATTGTTGACCTCGACCTTAAAACTCTTCTTTTCCGCCAACAAGACACACCCCCCCCACTGTATTTAAACGCGGGCCGCAGGCCGCGGCCGCGCACAACACCCCACTTGGATTTGCATCATCTCTATATCATCCCTCGTTCGCAGAAAGCCAGCACGTCAGAAGCCGATCTTGTCGTTCGTCTGGAGGGAACGCACGACGAGCACCCCGGACTCGGAGCCCGTTTGAACGACCGTCTTGTCCGTCACCGGCTTCCCAAAGCGATCGTAGCGGAGCGCCACCTGAGGGTGTACCACGTCCGTCCCTGTAGTGCCAATGACCGCCCCCACGCTCCCGTCCGACAGCTCGACCAGCGTCCCCGCAGGATAGATGCCCACGGCCAGCAGCAGAACGCGCATGACCGCAGGGTCAAAGTGGGCGGCCATCGCCCCCGTCATCAACTCGATCGCATTGCGCCCCGGCATGGGGTCCTTATAAACGCGCTTGGCCGTCAGCGCGTCAAAGACGTCCGCTACGGCCGCGATCCTCGCCTCAATGGGAAGGTCCTTCTTATCCAGGCTGTCGGGGTATCCTCCGCCGCCATAGCGCTCGTGGTGCCCCCGGATCACCGTGAGCGTGCGCTCGTCCGTCACCCCGCTCTCCACCGCCAGCTGGACGCCCAGGGTCGGGTGCTGCTTCATGACGGCGAACTCCGCGTCCGTAAGCTTTGCCGGCTTGTTCAGAACCTCGTGGGGGACCTTCGCCTTGCCAAGATCATGCAAAATGCCCCCGATCGCCATAAACTCGGCGAACTCCGGACGATCAGGAAACATGCGATCGGCGAGGAAGCTCGACAGGAGCGAAACGTTCAGGGAGTGTACGCTGGTGTACTCATCCCAGTCCCGAACGTGCCCTAGGCAGAACATCAGCTGCGGGGCCTTCGCGATCTGCTTGGCCAGGACCCTGCCGCGGTCCGCCAGGTCTTGGACGTTCTCCGGCGTACAGTTCCCCGACTGAATCCGCCCCAGGACGTCCTCGACCTGATTCACCGTCTGGTGCGCCAGCTCGGCGTCGATGGGAGCAATGCCCGGCTTGATGCCGCGAACGAGGGACTCGACCTCATCCCTGGACCCTCCGCTGGGAAGGAGCAGGCGAACGCTGCGGACGTTCGCGTTGCGCAACTGCTTCTGCAGGCCGGCGATGGAGGAGGCGACGCTCATCAGGGAAGTTCCCCTGGAGATGAGGATGCTCCCGGTCGCCCCGGCGATGTCGTTTGCGATCACGGCCTGCCCCTCGCAAAACTGCCCCAATTCTTCGACGGCGACCTCGCGCACGACGCCATCCTGTCCCGCGGCGTCACCGGGCCTTTTGCTCTCTATAGCTCCCATCCTCGCTCTCCAGCATCGTGATTTTTGGGGATTGGCCGTTCTGCGCGTCGTCCCGCCCGCGGCAGTCACCAACCAAAGACGACGACTTATCCCTGCCCTTTGTAGAGCTGGAATTTGATTCCCCTCTCGTACTCCTGTCCAAAGTCCCTGGCACGCTCTGCGGCGGGGAACTCCCCGCGCCTGAGAAACTGTTCCGTCACCAGAAAGGCGCGCCCAAGCTCGTTCAGGGCAAGGCGCAGCCTGAAGCGCGCGATCTCCCCCGCCTCTACGGTCCAGGGAGAGAGGCCCTCGACCTTCCGGTCATCCCTCAGCCTCTCGCGGTAAAAGGCCTGGTCCGGCTCGATGTGGGCCCAGGGGAACAGGGAGGGCAGGCGAAACACGTGGGGCATGTCGGGATCGGTCTGGAAGGGCCACTCGAAGACGAGCTCTCTCGCGGAGTTGTCCTCCGTCATCACGGAGAGGCGCAGGTTACCCCGGACTGAGGGCTGGTTCAGCCACTCGTCCATCTCCAGCAGGATGCCACGCCCGGCCTCGATCAGCTGCATCCACGGGCGATCCAGCGCCAGGCGCGCCAAGTAAGGGCTATAGCAGGGCAGGTCCGCGATGCGGGCCCCTGTTTCCACGCCATACGCCTGGTCGTAGGGGACGAGCAGCTTCCATTGCGCCCCGGATATCTCGATCGTTTCCGCCGATACGGCCTCCCACACGAGCCGGTCTCGCTCCCGCTCGTAGACCATGAGGATCACCGGCAGGGAGTGCTGCAGCCAATAGGCAAAGTGGAGCATCTCGCCGCGGCAGACGTACCCCCGCGCCGTGCGCTCCACGTTCTTGTCCTCGTCGGAACGGATTTGAAGGCCGACGACCTTTCCCATCTTGGGATACTCCTCAACGGTCTCCAGGTGCGCGTTCAGCCCCGTATCCCCGCTGCGCTGCCCGCGAAAGATCAACCCGGGTAGCTGCGCGGAAAGGCGGCTCGCCGCATAAATTCCAATTCGATCGGCCAACTCGTTCAACAGCCTCCACCTCACCTGATAGGGCGCTTTTCAAAAATCCGCCCCTATTTTACCCCATCGCAAATGCCCTGCCATAGGGAGAAATGCCCTACGCCCTGTTGAAGCGCGGAATATATTACATTATAATCAATTTAACCATAAGGGCAATGCGCGCCCGCGATCAACGCGGGCTTCGGCGCACAAAACAAAAACGCAGGGGCTGCAACGCCCGCAGGAGGACGCCTCATGGAAAAAGAACGCGCTCAACCCACGGAGGGAAGAATCGTCAACCCGACGGACGAAAAGGCGGCCCCAGGAAGGATATCCGCACGCGCCGCAGCGCTGATCGCGGACCTGGCCCTCCTGTTCTGCGCCCTCCTGTGGGGGGGCAGCTTCACCGTCGTCAAGGTGCTGCTCGACATCTACCCGCCGAACTGGCTCCTGTTCCTGCGCTTCTCCTGCGGCAGCGCCCTGCTGCTCCTCTTCTTCCACAGACGGATCGGCAGGATGTCCCGACAGGCGGTAACGGGCGGCATCGTGATCGGCGTCGCCCTGTTCGGCGCCATCCTCTGCCAGACCCTAGGGCTCCTGTTCATGGCACCAGGCAGGCAGGCCTTCCTGGTGTCGACCTACGTGCTGTTCGTCCCGCTGCTCCTCTGGTTCTTTCGCGGCCTGTTCCCCGGATGGCACACCCTCGCGGCCACCTGCACGTGCCTCCTCGGCATGGGCCTCCTCACCTCGGACCTCTCAGGGCCCCTCGGCAAAGGGGAGGCCCTGACGGTCCTGTGCGCGCTGTTCTTCGCCCTTCAGATCATCGCGATCAGCCGCTACGCCGCTCAATGCGACCCCATCAGCCTGTCCTTCGTGCAGTTCGCAGTCCTCTCGCTGCTAACTCTGGCCGCCGCGCTCCTGTTCGAGAGGCCGCTCCAGTTCCACTGGCGGCGCGGGCTGCCGGAGCTGGCCTTCGCGATCGTGTTCTGCACCTTCCTCTGCTACCTGGTGCAAATCTGCGCTCAAAGGTACACCAAGCCCAGCCACGCGGCGATCCTGATGAGCCTCGAATCCGTGTTCGGCCTGCTGGGGAGTGTCATCTTCCTGGGCGAGCCCACCTCCCTCAGGATGCTGTTCGGCTGCCTTTTGATCTTCCTCTCCGTCCTGCTCGTCGAGTTGGAGCCGCTCCTGAAGCGGGAGCGCCGTCCTGATGACCTCCCCGTCCGTCCGGATACAGCTTTGCCGCACAGTCCGTCCGCCCCTCCCTCCGGAGGACCTCAAGGACCAGGCGCTTGTTCTGCGGCATCCGGTGCTGAAGGAGCGCCCGCTGTTCCCGCCGCTCCGACTCCCTCCGCACCACGCGGACGGGAGCACCCGTGAAGGGGTCCAGCCCCGTGTAATACATGCAGGTCGCCAGGCTGCCGGGGGTGGGGATGAAATCCTGCGCCTGTTCGGGGCAGAAGGAGAGTTCTGCGGCGAACTCCGCCAGCTCGATGGCCTCGCTGACGCCGGAGCCCGGATGCGACGTCATGAAGTAGGGGACGAGGTACTGTTTCTTCCCCAGCTTCCGGTTGCACTCCTCATAGAGCTTCATAAACCTTCGATACTGTTCGATGCTTCCCTTGCGCATGACGCGCAGCACGGCGGGCGAAGCGTGTTCCGGGGCCACCTTCAACTGACCGCTGACGTGGTGCTCGCAGAGCTCGCGCAGGAAGGCCTCCCCGTGTGCGCCGTCCAACAGCAGGTAGTCGTATCGAAGCCCGGAGCGCACGAACACCTTCTTCACGCCCGGCACGGCGCGGCACTTCCGAAGCAGCGCGAGATAGTCCTCGTGGCTCGCGTCGAGCCGACGGCAGGGCGTCGGAAAGAGGCACTCCTTCCCGCGGCAGACGCCGCGCTCCAGCTGGTCCTTGCAGGATGGATGACGAAAGTTGGCTGTCGGCCCGCCGACGTCGTGGACGTAGCCCTTGAAGTCCGGGAGCCTCGTCAGGGCCCGGACCTCCCGGAGGATGGACTCGTGGCTCCGGGCCTGAATGATTCGTCCCTGATGGGCATGGATGGCGCAAAAGGCACAGCTACCGAAGCACCCCCTGTGGCTCGTGACGCTGAACTTCACCTCGGCGAGCGCCGGAACCCCTCCCAGCGCATCGTACTTCGGGTGCCACCGGCGCAGGTACGACATGTCGTAGACGCCATCCATCTCCGCCTCCGTCAGGGGCGGCGCAGGGGGAAGCTGAACGAGGGTCCCCTTCTCGTGCCCCTGCAGGAGCGTGCGGCCACGCAGTGCGTCCTGCTCCAGCGAGGCGAGGCGAAAGGCCTCCGCGAACTTCCGCCGGTCCCGGACGATCTCGTCCCAGGACGGGAGCGATACGGAGTCCGAGGGCTCCTGACCGCGTTCGGCCACGTAGCAGGTGCCCCGGACGTCCCGAATCTTACCCACCGGAACGCCTCTTTTCAGCATCGCCGCGATCTCCAAGAGCTGCCGTTCCCCCATGCCGTAGATCAGAAGGTCCGCCTGGCTGTCCAGAAGGATGGATCGCCGCAGGGAGTCCGACCAGTAATCGTAGTGGACGAGGCGTCGGAGGCTGGCCTCGATGCCGCCGATGATCAGCGGGATGTCCCCAAAGATCCGGCGGACCTGCTGACAGTAGACGATCGTCGCGCGATCCGGCCGCAGCCCCACGGCGCCCCCCGGCGAGTAGACGTCCGTCCGTCGGGCCTTTTTCCCGGCGGTCAGCTTTCCCAGCATGGAGTCCAGGTTCCCCGCGCCCACCAGCACCCCCAGCCGGGGGCGCCCCATGCAGGTGAAGTCCTCGTCCCCACGCCAGTTGGGCTGGGCGGCGACGCCGACCCGATACCCCTCGCGCTCCAGGAGGCGGGAGATCAGGCCGACGGCGAAGGAAGGGTGATCCACGTAAGCGTCACCGTTGACGAACAAAAAGTCAAGCTCGCCCCACCCGCGCGCCTCCATGTCCGCGCGGCAGACGGGGAGAAAGTCAACTTTCGCCTGCCGCTGCGCGGAACCGCCCATCGCCATTGCCCTCTACCCCTTTCAAAGATTCCAACGCCCAACCCGCCGCCCAGAAGTCGGTCCCAGGTCGATCAAGGACCACAAAAAAGGAGGCTGGGGAACCCCAACCTCCACGTACTGCTCAATGGTCGGGGCGAGAGGATTCGAACCTCCGACCTCTTGGACCCGAACCAAGCGCGCTAGCCAGACTGCGCTACGCCCCGAAAAGCGTCCCCGCCGCCTCGAACTGCCAAGCGACCGGAACCCCTATCAACAACGGCGAGTATATTACCATCTTTCGAGGCGGACGTCAAATGTTACCTCTCGCGGAAAACCTTGAGAAATTTTCTGCTCGGAGCCGGCAGGGAGAGCGCGTCGGCCTCCGGCAGCGCAGCGAGGCGCCAGCCGTCAGGGCACGGAGGCGCTTCATCGAGGTCGCACGCCACCACCCACGCGCGGACGCGGTGGACGGTGAAGGAGAAGCTCACCGCCCCCAGCTCCCGCACATCGCCCCTCAGGCTCCAACCGTTCTCCTCCGTCCAGGCCCGGAAGTCCGAAGCGAAGCCCGCGGTGGTCCTGGAGAACCAGGGGACCTCCCACATGGAGGCCCACACTCCCTTGTCCGGGCGCCGGCGCAGCAGGAGCCGATCCCGAAAGAGGGCGATCAGCCCCCAGGCCTCCTCTCGCAACACCGGGGGACGGGCGCGCGGCAGGGGGCGCTCATTCACGGCACCACGGCGGCGGGCAAGACACGGCTCCGCCAGCGGGCAGGCGCCGCAGTCCGGGCCTCGTGGGGTGCAGACCAAGGCACCGAGGTCCATCAACGCCTGATTCAGGAGCCTGGGGCTGACGGTCCGCAGCATGTCGGACGCGAAAGCCGTGACGCGGCGACGGAGCGGTGCGCTCCCCGCAGGGGCCTCGATGTCGCAGAGGCGTGCAATGACGCGCTCCGCGTTGCCGTCGACGGCCGGCACGGGGAGGTCGTAGGCCACGCTGGCCACGGCTCCGGCCGTGTACTCCCCTATTCCGGGGTAGGTCCTGAGCTTCGCCGCATCGGGGGGCGGCGCCCGATACCCCGCCTCCACCATGGATCGGGCCGCTTTCAGAAGGTTCCGACACCGGGAGTAATACCCCAGCCCCTCCCAGAGCTTCAGGACCTCAGACTCGTCCGCCTCAGCCAGAGAGGGGAGGTTCGGCCAACGCTCCATCCAGCGCGTAAAGTAAGGGACCGCGGCGCCCATCTGGGTCTGCTGGAGCATGAACTCCGAAACGAGCACCCTGTAGGGGTCGTAGCCCTCGCGCCAGGGCAGGGAGCGGGCGTGAACCTTGAACCACTCAACGAGGGCCTCCGCAGCAAGCCCGGCGTTCACGGAGGCCCCGACGTCGTCGCAGCGGCTCACGCCAACTCGCGCAGGGGGACGATCTCGATTCCCGCCTCGACCAGGCGCGCGCGAAGCGTACGCGCCATCCGCACGGCCGTCGGAGAATCGCCGTGCAGGCAGATCGATTGGGGTCGCAGCGTCACCTCCGAGCCGTCGACCGCCTCGACGACGCCCTCCCTCACCATGCGGATCACCCGCCTCGCGGCCGCCTCCTCGTCGCGGACGAAGGCGCCCTCCATCCCCCGCGGCACGAGCGTCCCGTCGCCCCTGTAGCCGCGGTCCGCAAAGGCCTCCGCCGCGTAGGGAACGCCCAGTCGATCCGCCGCCTCGTCAAACTTCGAGCCCGCCAGCCCCAGCAGGATGAGGTCTCCACCCGCGTCCTTCACGGCCTGTGCGATGGCAAGGGCCTCCTCCAGGTCCTTCGCCGCATGGTTGTACATGGCGCCGTGGGGCTTGACGTGCTGAAGCTCAGTTCCGGCAGCCTCGCAAAAAGAGCGGAGCGCCCCGAGCTGATACAGGACGTCGGCATAGAGCTCGTCCGGCGAACAGGCCATGGCGCGACGCCCGAAGCCCACGACATCCCGATACCCAGGGTGCGCCCCGACGGCGACGCCCGCTCTCTTTGCCGCTGCAACCGTGCGCTGTATGACCATGGGATCGCCGGCGTGAAATCCGCAGGCCACGCTCGCCGAGGACACGAAGGTCAGGACCTCCTCGTCACTGCCCATCCTCCAGGCCCCAAAGCTCTCCCCCAGGTCGCTGTTCAGGTCCACCTTACAGGCCATCGCCCCACCATTCCCCCCTCAAGAAAGCCTCTCCCAGGCGACGGAGTAGTCCCTTCCGTCCACGCAAACCCTCAGCCTGCCCGACGCCGCTTCCCCGGCCCCCTGCGCCCTTCCGGCCGCGTTCCGAACGGCAGCGTCGACGTGCCGACGCAAGGCCTCCTGGGCAGCGGCCTCCCGCTTCGCCAACTCGATGCCCTCCTCCTGGCTGAGCCGCACAAAGCGCACTGACGCGCCGGGAGGACACTGGCTGAGGCGCGCGACGTCCAAGGCGTGGACGACGCCGATCTTCACGTAGCCGCCCGTGGTCTGGCGATCCGCCATCATCACGATGGGCAGCCCCGTGCCGGGGACCTGCACCGCTCCCATGGGGACCCCGTCCGAAACGATGTCCGGCCCCCTCGTGAGCTCGATCGCCGCCCCGCCCTCCATGCGGTACCCCATTCGGTCCGAAGCCCCGGAAACCCTGTACTCCGCGCTGAAGAACGTCCGAACGCCCTCCGGTGCAACGCGGTCGTCCTGAGGCCCCAGGATCGTCCGAAGCGGCGCAGGAGCGCGATCCGGGCGAAGCTCCGCAGGACAGGCGACGCCTGCCAGGAGGCGCCACGATCCCCAGGGCCTGCCGGCAGGGAGCACGTCCCCCGCTGCAAGCCTGCGCCCGCAGAAGCCCCCGATCCCCGCCCTGAGGTAGGTGCTGCGGCTCCCCATCAACGGCGGAACGTCGATGCCTCCGGCGACGCAGAGGTACGCGCGGCACCCATCGCCACCCATGCCGCCGAAGGTGAGGAGGTCGCCGTCCTTCACCAGGACGACCGTCCAGTTCGGGATCGAGGCCCCGTTCAATCGGGGAGCCAGGTCTCCGCCCGTGACGGCGACGGCGCCCTCGCCCTCGAAGCGGACGGACGGTCCCGACGCCGTGGCCTCCAGCGCCGCCGCCCCTGTCGGATTGCCCAGGAGAAGGTTGCCGCGGGCGAGCGAAGGGGCGTCCATGGCGCCGCCGACGGGCATTCCGATCGCCTGAAAGCCCCACCGCCCCAGGTCCTGAACCGTCGTCAGCGCGCCGGGGGATTGGATTGCCAGCCTCACCGTTCAACTCTCCCTTCGCGGTATTCGATCCTGTAGGCACCACGCCTGGCCGCTGCCTCGATCTCGCGGTAGCGCGCCATAGAAACGGGATAAAAACGGACCCACATCCCCGCTTGAATGGCGACGGCAGGCTCGCGGGAGGCGTCGTACAGGTCGTAGGGGATCCGGCCGATGATCCGCCACCCGCCCGGGGCTGCGATGGAGTAGGCCCCCGCCTGTGCGCCGCCTATGGCGACGCTGTTCTTCGGGATGAGCTCTCGCGGCGTCCTGAGCCGTGGGGTCTTGAGCGACGGGTCCATGCCCCCCAGGTAGGGAAACCCCGGCGTGAAGCCGTTCATAAAACAATAGAGGCGGGAGGCACAGTAGCGTCTTACGACCTCTTTCTCCTCGAGCCCCGTGTGCTCCGCCACGGCGGGCAGGTCCGGTCCCATGTCCCCTCCGAAGAACGCGGGGACTCGGACCTCCTGCGCGCTCTCCGCAGCGGAGGCCGCAACGCCATCGAGCTCCTGTTTCAGCCGCTCCTTCAGTTCCGGCAGATCAACGATCAACGGGTCGAAGTACACGGCGAGGGAACGGTAGGCGGGGACCAGCTCCTTCATCCCCCTGAAGGGGCGCGACACCAGGGCGCGCCTGAGCGCCTGAACGCGGCCGTTCAGTTCCAGGTCGATCGCCTCTCCGAAGTCCACGAAGAGGCACGTTTCCCCCGCGGGCAGGATCCTCGCGTTCATCGTAGCGCCACCAAGTTGTTGCCCCTTTAAAACACCGCGTAATCGCTGTCCACGGGGTCCGCGATGAACATGTGCCCCGGAGAGTGGGTGATGGCGAAATCCGGGCGAACGGCCATGATCGCCGCCTGGGGCGTCACGCCGCAGGCCCAGAAGACGGGGGTCTCCCCCTCACGAACCTCCACCGCGTCGCCGAAGTCCGGCTTCGAGAGGTCCGCAATGCCGATGGCCGACGGGTCGCCGACGTGGACCGGCGCGCCGTGGACGGAGGGGAAGCGTCCGGTGCAGAGCACGGCCCTTGCGACCTGAGAGCAGGGGATGGGGCGCATGGAAACCACCATGGGCCCCTTCAGGCGTCCCGCAGGACGGCACTGGATGTTCGTCACGTACATGGGGACGTTGCAGCCGCACTCGATGTGGCGCACGCCGATCCCTGTCTGAAGGAGCGCCCCTTCAAAGGAAAAGGAACACCCAAGAAGGAACCCCACCAGGTCCTTGCGCCAGTACCTCGTCACGTCGGTCGGCTCGTCCGTGCACTGCCCATCCCTCCAGACGCGATAGCGCGGTAGGTCCCTCGCGATGTCCGCTCCGGGCGCAATGACGCGCGGCTCCGTATCCCCCGGCTCCGTGACGTCCAGGATCGGACAGGGACCGGGGTTCCTCTGGGCAAAGACCAGAAAGTCATACGCCAGGTCACGGGGCAGGACCACCAGGTTGGCCTGCACGTGCCCGACGCACAGGCCCGACGTGGGGCGATCCCATCTCCCGTCGCGGATCATCTGCCGCACCTCCCGCGGGCTGGCCTCCGCGTAATCGGCAATCTCCGCCACCTCATCCCCTCCTTCGTTCGGACAGCTTAAAGAACAGCGGGCGCCAAAGCGGCCCGCTCAAGTTTTTATTATACAGGACGGGCGCCCCGGTGCGACGATCTCCCCTCTGAAGGGAACCTCATACTCGCTCCTGTCCCCCTGCAAGGCACCATGGGATTTTATTGCCGCGACGGGCCTCGCGGCCGTTTTCGCGCTACACTTTTAAATGGGTTTGGTGTATAGTTAAAGCAGGGACCTACGGGTCCACGTTCTGATAACCTCGCACACTTTTCCAGAAAAGACGACACGACCCGAAGGGGGATTTATTTATAAATGAAGTGGCACAACACGAAGTTCATGCTGAGGCACATGAAGATCATTGTTGGATTGATGACCATTTTAACCGCAGTCGCGCTCGGCTTCGTCCTCCACCTGGCCAGCGGGGTGTTCATCCCCCTGGTGATCGCATGGTTCCTGCTGCAGATCTTTCGCCCGGTCCTCAAGCTGGGGGATCAGCTCAAGCTGCCACCCTCCCTCAAAATCGCGCTGGTGTTCGTCCTGCTGTTCTGCATGACCCTCATTGGGGTGCGCTTCGTCGCGTCCCAGGCCGTGGAGTTCGGCGAGGTCTATCAGCGATTCTACCCCGACCTTGAGCCCACCATCGAGAAGTTCACCAACACCCTGATGTCCCTGGGCCTCCTTCCCAACTCGCGCCCCTCCGTCCGCAGCGAAGAGCAGGAGGGGGACGACGTGCCGCGGGGCAATTTCATCCTGACGGCTGCCACCTCCGCCGATGCCCTTCCTCCCGCCATATCGGGGGGCAGCATCCTCATGGGGGAGTTGACGAAGAAGCTCCGCACCGATTGGACGTCCTACGTGCGCTACATCTCGGAGATGGCCATCACCCTCCTGAGCAAGCTGGTCCTCGCTCTGGTCTTCCTGATGTTCATGCTCCTTGAGGCCCCCTACGTCGTCGATAAGATCGACGAGGCCTTTCGCGGCCCCAGCGCCCGAACCGGCGAAACGGTCAAGAGCATCCTGGCGACGATCTCCTCCCAGATCAGCAGCTACCTCGGCGCCCTGACCCTCATCAGCGTTGCGACCGGAATCTGCGCCTGGGTCATCTTGACGATCTGCAACGTGGAGCTGGCGACGGGCTGGGCCGTTCTGACCATCCTGCTGAACTTCATCCCAACCGTCGGGTCCATCATCGCGACGGTGCCGCCGGTGGTCATGGCGATCCTGCAATCCCCCACCAGCCTCACCACGCCGCTCCTCGTCCTCGTCCTGCTGACCGCCGTGCAGGTTTCCATCGGCAACATCCTTACCCCCAAAATTATGGGGGACCGCCTCGGCCTGAGTCCCGTCATCATCCTCCTCTCCCTCCTCCTGTGGGGCGTCATCTGGGGCATTCCTGGGGCGATCCTCTCCACCCCCATCGCCTCGATCCTTCAGATCATCTGCGCCAGCACCCACTCGCTGAAGCCCATCGCCATCCTCATGGGCAGCGGGGAGAACGCGCGCAAGGCGCGAATGAAGAGCGACCGGGAGGCGGAGGACACCAGGCAGCACAGGGCTGAAAAGGACCGCGAGGAGGACGCCTGACGCAGGAGACGGCGGCCCCCGATGAACGCCTCTACAACCTGAAGAAGCGCTGATCGACAAAGGGGTCCGTCCTCAAGAGTCCCTTGCGCTCCGGAGTTCGAGAGCGCTTCTCTTTCCTCGTTCGACAGAGGAGCCAGCCGCCTCCGCAGGGCCTCGGTCGCGCCGCCCTCCGGAGTGGAGGGCGGCGCGGCGGCTTTGAGGCCGCCTTCTCCCTCCCCTGCGGCATCTCTATAAAATCCCGCACCTCACGGCACACGCCCCAGAGGAGCACGCCCCACAGAAACAATAGCACATATTGTTGGACCCCCAGCGCCCCACCCAACGCATTCGCCATGTCACAACCCCTCCTTCATAAACTGGCCACGCCTCAGCCTGGGCTTTTCAACGCAGCTCAAACGGTCGGTGCGGTTTCTCGAACGCTCCGTCCCGTAGTCCCCGATAGTGCCCTTGCGTCGTTCAATATACTACGTATTATGTAGCATAGTTGGAATAAATGCAAGATCCGTTGTAAAATGACTTACAGACTTGGCAAGGCAGATCGCGCTCAGGGCGCGGAAGGGGTGACTGAAATGACGGAAGGAGCGGAGGCGGGCATTGGCGCCCGCATCATGGCGCGGCGGAAGGCGCTTGGGATGAAGCGCCCCGAACTGGCGGAGCGGCTTGGGGTGAAGCCCAACACGCTGTATCGCTACGAGATCGGAAGCATTGGCATCCGGGACTCCATGAAGTCCAGGATCGCAAAGGAGCTGGGAGTATCCCTGGCCTACCTGGTGTCGGGCGCAGTGGAGGGGGAGCGGGAACGAGGCCCTGCGGAGACGCCAGAGCCCATCGTTCCGCCCCAGATATACCTCCCCATCCTGGACCAGGAGGCCTGCGCCGGGAGCGGGTTCAACTGGTCCGACGTGAGGGCCGGGGCACGGAAATGGATGCCCTGGCCCACGCTTGAAACGGGGGGGCCCGTCGGTCCCACCAAGCCCTACTTCGTCAAGGTCGAGGGGGACAGCATGATCGGCGCCAACATTCAGGACGGCTGCCTGATCCTGGTCAACCCCAACGCCGAGGTGCGGAGTGGGGACATCGCCTACGTTCGGTGGAACGACCGGTGCTCCGTCAAGGGAATCCTCTTCTACAACGACGGACGCATTGAGCTGCGCCCGGCCAACAAGGACTTCAGCTCCATCTGGATTGAGCGGGACGAGGTCGAGTTTCTGACGATCCTGGGCAAGGTGGTGCGCTGGCTCAACATGGGGGTGCCCAACCGCATTTTTTAGGCTTTACCACAGAGGGGAAGCGCCCCGCTTGGGAACGTCCTGTGGCGCGTCCTCGAAAATTTCAAGGGCCTGCCGCTTTAAATACGGCAGGCCCTGACGCGCAGCCTGAACGTCGTCACTCAGGAAGCGC
>NZ_DBHLDX010000017.1:0-33769 GCF_057312375.1 Fretibacterium sp. | reverse complement strand
AAACGGCGGGGGCTGTGTCAGCCCCCGCCGTTTCGCTCTCCCTAAAGGGATTTGCCGCACATTTTCACACCGAAACCTGTCGTAAGAACTCCGCAGGACGGCAGATAGGAACCGGGGATTTTGCATAGTCCTTTGTATCTCTGGTCACGATGCAGTCCATCCCTGCTCTCAAAGCACTCTCCACCATAACGGCATCCTCGTAATCTGCCATAGCTGAAACGAGAGCTCTCCGGCAATCCATTCCTGCAGTGTCCATCAGCTCAAAGAGGATAAATATCCGCCTTAACACCTCGCGGCTGTCCGAATCGCTGTGTGTACACCTGTGCGTGAGATAGTAGATGTCCGTCGATGACTTGGCGGTGATAAAGCCGTCGAATTGTCCATTGGCTGCACAAAGAAACAACGCCTGAGCTTCTTTACAGAAGGGCTCTCGCGACTGCAGGGCGTCGATGACAACGCAGGTGTCGATCAAAGCCCTCATATGCGGTTCCGCCTCTCCTCCAGGGCCTCTTCCAGGGTGACGTCCGCAGCGAGGACCCCGAAGAGGGACTTTGCGACGTCCACCCGATCCTGATAAGGGTTTGAGGGCTTCGCCACGCTCCTGCCGCCCATCGCAGCTTCAATTCCTTCCGCCTCCACAGGCGCGAAAGGCTTCTTCAGGTTGGCTTTTAGTTTGGATACGGTGATGGACATAGAGCACACCTCCTGGTCCTCATTATACACGCACCGCAGGGAACGGGACGCGGCATGACCCATGATCCCAAACCGCGCTTAATAACGCGGCTCGCCTCCCCTTCAGGGGGCAGAGAGCACAAAAACGGCGGGGGCTGTGTCAGCCCCCGCCGTCGTCATTGCTGAATCGCGCTACCCCTTGTGGTGCGCCATCATCACTGCCCCGGCGATGGAGAGCAGCTTGGCGCGCATCGGGTCCGCGCGGCTCGTGAGGATCACGGGCGCCGCAGCGCCGATGATGAGTCCCGCTGTTTCGCTGTCCTTGGCAAAGTAGGTGATGGACTTCGCCAAGACGTTCCCCACCTCGATCTGGGGCACGAACAGGACGTCCGCGTGGCCGGCCACCGGCGAGTTGATCTTCTTGATCTTCGCGGCCTCCTCGTTGATGGCGTTGTCCAGGGCCAGAGGGCCGTCCACGATGCAGTTCCGTATCTGGCCGCGCTGGTTCATCTGGACCAGAGCACAGGCGTCCAGCGTGCAGGGCATGTCCGGGTTCACCACCTCAACGGCCGCGAGGCAGGCCACCTTCGGGCACTCCACGCCCAACGCCCGCGCGAAGTTCACCGTGTTCTGAAGGATGTCGGCCTTCTGCTTCACGTCGGGGTACATGTTGAACGCGGCGTCGGCGATGAAGATGACGCGGTCGTAGCCGGGGATGTGGTGGAAATAGCAGTGGGAGATGGTCTTGCCGCTGCGGAGGCCAACCTCCTTGTTCAACATTCCCCGCAGGAAATGGTCCGTGTGGAGCTGGCCCTTCATGTAAATGTCGGCGCGCTTTGCGGAAACCTCCGTCACGGCCACGATGCCGCACTTCGCCTCACTGCGCTCCTCGATGATGTCGTAGTCCTTCTCGGAGGCACCCGCCTCCTGGATGCAGGCCCTGACCTTGTCGGGGTTGCCCACCAGCGTCGCCTCCACCATCCCCGCCTTACGGGCCTCCTCAATGGCGGCGATCAGCCCCGCATCCTCCGCCATGGCCACGGAGAGGCGCTTCTTCCCCTTCTCGGCGCAGAGCTTTTTTGCTCCCTCGATCAACTGCGACAGCGAACGAATCTGTTCCATAATGCAGCATCCTCCTTCAATGAGATTTTCGAATATGTCAAGGGGCCGCCCCCTCACTCCAGCCACTTCTGAATACGGTCCAGGTAGAGCTCCAAAAGCCGCGTAGCCACCGGCCCGGGCCGACCGGTCCCAATCCGCTGATCCCCGATCTGGACCACGGGCACCACTTTCTTCACGCTCCCCGTGATGAAGGCCTCGCTGGCGCGCGGCAGCTCGTCAACGCGAGGGCAGCGCTCCTGCGTTTCGATCCCCTCGGCGCGGGCCAGCTCCAGTATGACGCTCCTCGTCGTCCCCTTCAGCACGCGGGAGAGGGGGGCCGTCACGAGGCGCCCCTCCAGGACGAGGAAAAAGGTGCTGTGCCCCGCCTCCGTAATCTCTCCATCGGGGCAGTAGAGCACCTCAAAGGCGCCGGACTGCGACAGGGCGTAGGTCGTGCGGTAATCCACGCCCTTCACGGAGGGGTCCTTCCGCCCGAAGGGCAGGGGCTCCAGGGCGACGCCTTCTTCATAGGCCTCACGGGGAGGCAGGGAGAGCTCCTCGAAGATCATGAAGAAGCGGGGGGCCGTAAAGCCCCGCACGCCGTCAAAGACGTCGCCTCCCGACAGGTATACCTTGATCTGAACGTCGCTTCCGGCCTTGGCTAACCCCTCACGCACCAGGCGCTTCATGTCCTCCATGGAGAGCGTCGGACGGATGCGCTCGCGCTCCGCTCCACTCAGAAGGCGCTCCAGGTGGGGCGTCAACAGAAGCGGGCGCCCTCCGTAGGTCCCGATCACCTCAAAGACGCCAACGCCTCGCTGGATGAGGAGGTCGCTCAGCGGGAGCGCCGCCTCCTCCGGCGGGGTGAAGCGTCCGTTTACGTAACACAGTTTCATGAGAAGCGTCCCTCACTTCATTATAAACCCAGGCGGACGAACCCGGCGACTGCTTCGCCCGGCCTTCTGTCCGCGCTTCACCTTTTGCCTTCCTTTGGGATATCCCTCGGGCGGAGGAAGGGGTCCTGGGTGAGGCTCTGGCCCAGCGAGGCGTCCCTGTCAGGGAAGGCCAGGATGGAGAGCGACAACCCCACCTTGTCGTCGTTCCCCGACGTCCGGTCGTCCATGAAGTGCAGGTCCCACAACATGCAGTCGGTGGACCATTGAAGGCTGTAGATCGCCTCGTCCATCATGGCCTCCTCCAGGTCGTAGCTCCCGCGGAACGCCGCATAGACCTCGCGCCCCAGCGGGAAGCGCACCTTCTGGTGAACTCTCTCCGCACCCCGGTACTGGTCCCAGAGCATGGCGCTCTTCCCCCACGTATATCGGCGCTCGTAGGCGGAGCCCATCTCAAAGACCCCCAGGCGATAGCGCAGTCCCAGGAAGCCGCAGAACATCTGCTGGTCTGCGTCGTCCCGATCGTAGAACCAGGCGGCGCCCTTCAGGTCCGCGAAGAGCTCCACCTGCGGACTGAGGGGCCTCTCGAAATAGCTGTGGGCCTCAAGTCCCCACCGGGACGTGAAATCCCCTTCCTGAGTCAGTATCTTCTCCCGATAGCTGCCGAAGGAAGCGGACAGGGTGAGCCAGGCCCAGGGAGAGGTCCGGAACCACGGGGTCTGGACGACCAGCTCCGGCTCGCGGTCCAGGCGTCCCTTATACTCGTGGAGGGAGTCCTTCTGGTCCTCGACGTACTCGTCCCGACGCCAGTTCAGCCGCGCGCGCCAGCCATCGCGCTCGTAGATCAGGGCAGCGGAGGGGCGCCAAATCGCCTCCGACCAGACGTCGTCCCACGAGTACTCCATTTGAGCCAGGAAGCTGAAGTCATGGCCCAGGTCCTGCTCCACCGAGAAGCGCCACTCGGCACCGCTCCTGCCGGCCCAGGCGAAGCCCAGCGAGAAGGACCCCGTTTCCCACGCCAGGGTTCCCGTCAGGCCGCCTCCGGTGCCGCGTGAGTCGCTGTGCTGAACGTAGGGGAGCACAGAGTAGCGCACCGCCCGTCGTTTGAGCTGCACCACGTAGTCCAGCGGGGAAGTCATGATGTAGGTCTTGCCCAGGTAGATTCGAGGCTTCTTCGCCACGATGCTCTTGCCGGGGATGAAGGAGATGCTCTTCGACTCCAGGTGGTAGTGGGGATGGTCCAGCGCGCAGGTCGTCAGGGAAACCTGCCGCCACTGAGCGACGTAGTCCTCGGAGCCACCGACACGCCCCTTCACGACTCCGCGCTCCACGGCCATGTCCCACGGCATGACGTTGATCTCCCCGCCGTAGACGTAGAGCGTTCCGTCCTGGAGAGGCATCTTCGTGGCGGCGCCGGTCATCACCCCCTCCTGATTCACCAGGTCGTAGTCCAGGTGGTCCCCCAGCAGCGACCTGCCCTCTCGGCTCATGACCACTTGCTCCCCCGGCAGCGGCATGGCCTGCACCTTCTGGGTTTCGGCGTCGTAGTCGATGCGCTCCGCCTGGATCGTCGTCCCCTGATAGCTCAGGCTCGCCTTCCCCTCCGCCCTGGCCTGCCCCGTCGCGTCGTTGAAGGAAACGCGGTCCGCGTTCAGGACCACCTTCTCGTCCGCCCCCTGAGCGGGAAGGGACGCTGAAGCCATCAAGAGAAGCGCAAGCGCCAAAGTCCGCGCCGCGGCCGCAAGGCCTCGGACGAAGACGCCCTTTGTCCCCATCATCCCAGGGGTTTCGTCCATTGGAGCTGACCTCCTTTTTCAAATAGGATCACTCCCGTCCGGTCCATGCTGGCCTCCGGAGCCGACAGGAGAAATTCGTTGTCGTAGAGCGTCAGCCCGCTAGGGAAGACGAAGTCGCCGCTGGCCTCCGACCAGAGCACCCGGGGGCTCTCCAGGTTCCAGATTCGAGCGGGCGCCTCGAGCGTCCCCAGGAGGCCGTTGACGCAGGCCGTCCTCTCGTCGTTGGAGTAGACGCCCTCCGCGCCGAAGAGATACCACTCCCCGCCCTCCTTGAGTTGCCGGCGGACGTCCACCGACCGGACGGCAACGAGCTCGCCCCGGCGCTCCAGGTAGGGAACGCGGACGCGCCAGACGTCGCCCGACACCTCGCGAGCCAGCTGCATGTTCTCCATGACGAGGCCCGGCATGTTCATCAGCCCCTCCCGCAGAAGGTCCACGTCGAGCTGCATGTCCCGCATCGCGTAGCGCACGAGCGCCACGATGGCGACGACGAGGACGCCCATGCCGATCTTCACCCGGCTGACCTTCATGGCCGCCTCCTCTCCCGCAAGACGCCTGACCCCGGCCTCACCAGACGACCTTCCACGCCATCCCCTCGCGCACGATGCCCAGGGTGCGCGTCACCAAGGAGCGGAACATCAGGACCCTCCGGTCGGTGATCACCTTGGCCCGCTCCTCGCCGATCCACTCTATGCGATACTCCTCCTTCAGGCCGGCGCGAAACTCCGCGGCCCGCGCCACCTCCTTCGCGAAGTTCTCGCGGGAGATGACCCGGCGGGAGGCGTCCGAGAGCATGTCGTACATCTCCCCGGCGCGATTGGCGGCCCACAGGCTCAGAAACTGCCGCAGCACCTGCTCGCGGCTCACGTAGGAGTTCTCCGCGTTCAGTTGCCTGGGCGTTCCTCCCCCGCTTCGGACCGGAGAGGGGGCATCCCCGGAGGCCGCACCCCGCTCCCGAACGGACCTCACGAAGTCCTCCATGCCGCGCGAGTCCTCGGAGAGCAGCGGGGGGATGGGACGCGGGGCAACGGGCGGCGAGGGGGGAAGGGGCTCCTTCGGCTTGATGACCTTCGGCTCCCCGGATGACTCCGGCCTGGGCGTCACCTTGCGGACGGACTTCTTCTCTCTGGGAGGGAGGTCCACGACCACGACCTCCGGGGCCGCGGGCGACTCCAGGGCTTCAGGCCGGCCAACCTCCAGGGGGCTGAAGGCGAAGACGCGCTCCGCTCCCCCTCCGATCCCCCGGATCGCCAGGGCGAGGTCGTCGTCTGCCTGTTTGGGGAAGAACACGAGCCCCTGCACGACGCCAGCCGCGGGCGCGTCCAGGGCGGAGTCGTAGCGGACGGGGCGAAGGCGCTCGCCCGACGAGGTCAGGAGCGCCACGTTGTCCGGCACCGGCGTCAAGCTCACGGGGGCTGCCCCGAAGGAGTAGACGCTCACCAGAAAGGCCTCAGAGCTGTCCAGGCGAAGGTCCGCGACAAAGGCGCTCCGATAGGCTTCTTTTTGAGCCTCCGACATGCCGCGGCGGGCCGCCTCGGCCTCCACCCAGGGCTCAATCAACGCCTCCGGGTAGTGGAGCACCCAAACGTAGCAGTCCTGCCCCCAGTGCGCCGCCGTACTCCGCTCCAGGATGCGAAACGCCTCGTCGGGGGCCTCCTGGGCGCCCGCCTGGCGGGAACCCGTCAGAGAGAGGGCAAGAAACGTCGCCAAGGCAAGGAGGCACGCCCTCCATCGCCCCCTTTGCAGCGGGGAGGTTGCAGCGGACACCCACCGAATCAAGGCGTCAGCGCACCTTCTGCTCCGGCGGCAGCTCAAAGTCGCCCGGCGCTCCGCCGTCCTCCGTCGTCTGAGTCGGGGCGGTTCGAGGGGTCCTTACCGGGTTCAGTATCTTGTCGCTCTTGATGATGGTGTCGCGGTCCGGGTCGTAGGAAGAAGTCTGCTGTTGGTCCGACGGACGCGGCGTGTCAGTCCCCTGGACGCTCTGCTGAATGGTGGACTGCGGGTCCACGCGCAGGCTGTCGGGGATGGGGTAGGCGTAGACCTCCACGTCGCCCGAAGTCTGCACGAAGGTGATGGAGCCCTCCGGGATCCGGATGGAGTTGCCCCGGATAAAGAGGCCGCCGATCAGCCCAACGGGACCCAACAGCGCAGCACCGGCGATGCTGGCCGCCCCCGCCCCGACGATGGCGCCCTCGCCGCGGTCCCCCGCCTTGCGGGCCTCGTCAATGGCCTTCTTCGCTGCGTCCCCGACGGCCACCGGGGGGCGCTGGGGACCCAGGGGTTTCAGCCCGTTGAACGTCAGGCGCACCTCGCCCGGGACGCCGAACGCGCGAGGCTTCACCACCTCACGGACCTCCGTCAGAACCAGGGAACCGGCGGGGGCCACAAGGCACTGGTCCACGACCAGGTCGTTCGTCAGCTCAATGCGAACCTGGTCCCCCGCCTTGTTCCTGGCCGGACTCAGTTCGTCCATAAAGCGCAGCTTCAGCGGCACGTTTCCCGGAAGGGTGACCGCGCGGAAGGTGACGGGGTCCGTCACCAGCGTGGACAGGAGGTGTTCCACCCGCATTGCGATGGGTTTGCCGTGCTGGACCTCCCCGTCCAGGTCCGCCTCCAGCGTTTCAAGGCGGCCGACGGCCGGGCGGGAGTCGTATATCTTCTTGTTGACGATCCACTCCGCGACCCCAAGCTTGAAGATCATCGAGGGCTGGTCCTCCGTGCCGACCTCCAGGAAGTTCAGAATCGCCGAATGGCGCTCGGCGATGGTGCCCGGAAGGCTGCGGCCGAACAGCGCCTCCTCCACGGAGGAGAGCCGCTCGGTGAGCCCTCCCTTGGCGGTGTCGCCGTACACGATCGTTTCAATGTGCTCCATCATCTGTGCCGAGGAGCTCTTGTTCTCGTCCTTCGCCCCCGCTCCGCAGGGGACGGCCAGGGAGAGGAGCAACGTGGCCGCCAGCAGCAAAAACGTTCTTTTCAAGGTCAATACCTCCCTCATTGTCACTTGCGCCAAGGGACTAACCACGGTCCGCGCGCTGGCGCTCCAGGGCCATGCCCACAAAGCCGGCGAAGAGCGGATGAGGCCGCACCGGCCTGGACTTCAGCTCTCCGTGGAACTGCCCCCCCACGAACCAGGGATGCCCCGGCAGCTCCACCAGCTCCACCAGGTCCTGCTCCGGGCAGAGTCCGGCCACCTTCAGGCCCGCCCCCTCCAGGCGCTCGCGATAGGCGTTGTTGAACTCGTAGCGGTGGCGATGGCGCTCCGAGATGTGAAGCGTCCCGTAGGCGCGGGCGGCCAGCGTCCCCTCCCTCAGGTCGCAGGGATAGGCACCCAGCCGCATCGTTCCGCCCAGTCTATCAATGTTCTGCTGTTCTTCCATCAGGTGGATGACGGGGTGCAGGGTGGAGGGGTCCATCTCCTTGCTGTGGGCGCCGTGCAGGTGGCAGACGTTGCGGGCGTACTCCACCACCATCATCTGCATCCCAAGGCATATTCCAAGGAGGGGGACCCGGTTCTCCCGCGCGTACTGAATGGCGCGGATCATCCCCTCCACGCCCCTCGCGCCGAACCCGCCGGGGATCAGGATGCCGTCCATGGAGCCCAGAACGCCCGCGAGGTCGCCGGAGTCCAGGTCCTCCGCCTCGACCGAATGGACCTTGACGCGCACGTTGTGGTGGATGCCAGCGTGGTGGAGGGCCTCCACCACGCTGAGGTAGGCGTCCTTGTGCTGGACGTACTTGCCCACCAGCGCGATGTCCACGGACTCGGGCGGGTTCATGAAGCGATCCACGACGCGGCGCCAGTCCGAGAGGTCGGGCTCCGCGTCGCAGGGAAGCTCCAGGTAGCGGAGGATCAGGTCGTCCAGCCTCTGTCGGTGCAGCGCCATGGGCACGTTGTAGATCGTCGGCTCGTCCATGACCTCGATGACCGCCTCGGAAGGGACCGTACAGAAGAGCGCGATCTTGTTCTTCATGCCCTGGTCCATGGGGTGACTGGTGCGGCACACGAGGAGGTTGGGCAGGATGCCGATGCGCCGCAGCTCCTGGACGCTGTGCTGGGTGGGCTTCGTCTTGAGCTCCTGCGCCGCCTCGAGCCATGGGATCAGCGTGACGTGGCAGTAGACGACGTTCTCCCGCCCGACGCGGTTCGCCATCTGGCGTATCGCCTCCAGGAAGGGCTGGCTCTCGATGTCGCCCACGGTGCCGCCGATCTCTACGATCAGGACGTCAAGCCCCTCCCCGGCGCGCACGAGGCGCTCCTGAATGTCGTTCGTGATGTGGGGGATCACCTGCACCGTCCCCCCCAGGTAGTCCCCCCGGCGTTCCCTCGCGATGACGCTCGAGTAGATTTTCCCCGTCGTGATCGTGTTCTGCTCGCTGAGCGTTTCGTCGATAAAGCGCTCGTAGTGCCCCAGGTCGAGGTCCGTTTCCGCGCCGTCGTCCGTCACGAACACCTCGCCGTGCTGAAAGGGGTTCATCGTACCGGCGTCCACGTTCAAATAAGGGTCCACCTTGAGGATGGAAACCTTCAGCCCTCGCTTCTTCAGCAGGGTGCCCACGGAACCGGCCGTGATCCCCTTCCCCAGCGAGGAAACCACGCCGCCAGTGATAAAGACGTACTTCACCATTCCTCGATGCCCCCTTGGACTTCAGTGCCCCGCCGACTGGCCGGGGCGGCCTCAAAATAAAAAATGGGGCCAGAAAAGCTTCTGACCCCCGGCTTCTTTACGTGCGGAATCACTTCAGATATTTCAGAGGGTTGACCGGGCTGTTCCCGTTGCGAACCTCAAAGTGGAGATGCGGCCCCGTTGAGCGTCCCGTCGTTCCAACCCTTGCGATGTTCTCTCCCTGTTTCACCGCCGCCCCCTGCTTCAGCAGGAGGGTGCTGCAGTGCGCGTAGAGCGTGGACTGCCCGCCCGCGTGCTCGATGACCGCCACCTTGCCGTAGCCGCCCATCCAGCCCGCATAGGCCACTCGACCGTCTCGAGCGCAGCGGATCACCGCGCCGCGGCTGGCCTTGATGTCGATTCCCGTGTGGAAGTCCTGACGGCGCGTGATGGGGTGTCGCCTCCAGCCGAAGGGGCTGTTGATCCGCCCCATGATCGGCCATCGGTAGGAGCGGGAGGCCTTCATCGCCACCGGTGCTTCCTTCTGCTTGCCGTTCTTCGCGACTTTGGGCACAGCGTTCTTGACGGCGGGGGCGGACTTCTCCGCCTTAAGGGGTTGCTCCTCGTGAGTGACGGCCAGGGCCTCCGGCCGTGCGCCGGGAAGGAATATCTCGTCCCCCGGCTTCAGGGCAACCACGTCAACGGTGTGGTTCACCTGGCGCAGTTTACCCAACTCGACCCCATAGCGCTTGCAGACGGCCTCGATCTTCTCCCCCTCGCGCAGGGTGTAGAAGATTCCCTCTTGGTTGGGGATGCGGAGGGTCTGCCCCGGGCGCAGGGTCGCCTTGAAGACGTTGCTGCCCACAAGGGTGTCCAGCTCTATGTTCTGGGAGTTCGAGATGGACCATAGACTGTCGCCCTGCGCCACCACGTAGGACGACACCTTCAGTGG
The DNA here is from genome assembly GCF_057312375.1 of Fretibacterium sp. Lineage (NCBI taxonomy): Bacteria > Thermotogati > Synergistota > Synergistia > Synergistales > Aminobacteriaceae > Fretibacterium > Fretibacterium sp. The sequence continues at coordinate 23,751 of NZ_DBHLDX010000017.1, read as the reverse complement.
CTCGACCTTCTCGCGCAGGGCCGCCACGCGGGCCTGCCGCGTGCGGACCTCCTCAAGGGTTTCCTCAATTTTATCCGCGTCTTTGGGGATCAGGAGAAGTTGATTTTCGGACAGCCGATTGGCGTCCTTAAGCCCGTTGGCCCTCAGGATGTCCTGAGCGGTGAGTCCACCGAAGGCCATAGCGATGTCCGAAAGCGTTTCGCCCGCCTTGACGACGTGCTCCTTCCAGTCGGCACCCACCTCAGCAAACTGGGGGTCAGGTTCCGGCGGGATTGCGTTGTCGGAAGTATCTTCCGCTAAACGGGTGCCATCGTCCTGAGCGCTCAGGACGATGCTCTCATAGTCCGACAGGTACTTCGGAAGGGGGCCGAAGTCCTCCTTCAGCGGGACCTCGCTGACCTCGGCACGGACCTCGGATTCCGCCGGTTCGGCGGGCAGAGAGGCCATCGGTCCCTCCGGATCGTCTTCCTGGGTCACCTCCAAGGGCGCTGCGGCCAGGAGATCGTCGCGCTGCATGTCGCTCACGTCGAACGCCAGAAAGCCCTCCTCCGCCACGACCCCTTCGTTTTCCTGATCCTCGACCCCGCCCCACGCCACGCCGGAAAAGCGTTCCCAGGCGGAGAACATCAAAAACGAAGCCAGACCAAAGCTGAAACAGACGACGACGCAAAAACCCCAGCAAAACTCCAGCGAGGCCTTTCTTTTTCTTTCTCTGCGTTTCTTGCCTTCAGCAGGAAAAACCTTTCGATCCGGCGTTCGATGATCGAATGTCCTCAAAGACAACTCCTCCCGACATGCCTTTGCCGCGCAGACGCAAGTGGGCGCGGCCCCAGCACAAAACTCGTCGTAAGACAAAGTACGATACGTGAATTATAGCACAATATACTGCGTAATCGCCCGATGCGCGAGAAAGTTCCGTCCTGCAACTCAGGCCAGCTTGATGGACATCAGGAACTCGTGGTTGTCCTTCGTCTGCTTGAGTTTGTCGAGGATGAGGTTCAGCGCCCCGGCCTCGTCCACCCCCACGATTCGCTTCCGCAGGACCCAGAGGCGGGCCAGCTCGTCCTCAGGGATCAGGAGCTCCTCCCTCCGCGTCCCGGATCGCGTGATGTCGATGGCGGGGAATATCCGCTGTTCCGCCAGCTTGCGCGACAGGTGCAGCTCCATGTTGCCCGTGCCCTTGAACTCCTCGTAGATGACGTCGTCCATGCGGCTGCCCGTATCCGTCAGGGCCGTCCCGATGATCGTCAGGCTCCCGCCCTCCTCGAAGTTTCGAGCGGCGCCGAAAAAGCGCTTCGGGAAGTAGAGCCCGGAGGGGTCCAGACCACCCGACAGGGTGCGGCCCGACGGTGGGACCGTCAGGTTCGAGGCGCGGGCCAGGCGCGTGATCGAGTCCAGGAGGATGACGACGTCGCGCTTCGCCTCCACCAGGCGCTTCGCCTTCTCAATGGCGAGGCTGGCCACCCGAATGTGCTCGTCCGCAGGGCGGTCGAACGTCGAGGCGATCACCTCTCCGTCGATGGAGCGGGAGATGTCCGTCACCTCCTCGGGGCGTTCGTCGATCAGGAGGGCCATCAGGATGATGTCCGGCGAGTTCGCGGAGATGGCCTTGGCGATGCGCTTCAAGAGCGTCGTTTTGCCCGCCTTGGGGGGCGAGACGATCAGCGCACGCTGCCCCAGACCGATGGGGGCGAACATGTCCACCAGGCGCGTCGCCCAGTCCCCAGGGCCGGAGTCCAGGTTGATTCGGACGTTGGGGAAGATGGGCGTCAGGTGGGCGAACATCGGACGCCGGCGGGAGGACTCGGGGTCCGAGAAGTTCACCGTCTCCACGCGCAGGAGCGCCTCGTAGTGCTCCTGGTCCCGCGGCGGGCGGATCAGACCCCAGATCACGTCCCCATTCCGAAGCCCGAAGCGTCGAATCTGGGACAGCGAGAGGTAGACGTCGTTGTCCGTCGGCAGCATCCCCTTGGGCCGAAGGAAGCCGAACCCCTCGGGCAGGATCTCGAGCGTCCCGCCGCCGAAGCGGTAGTTCATGCTCTCCGCCTGGGCCTTCAGGATAGAGATGATCAGGTCGTCCTTGTGCATCGTAGTGGGCCCCGCGACGTTGAACTCTCGTCCAATTTTCCGAAGGTCCGTGAGGGTCTGGGCCGCGAGGTAAGCGTAGGTGTGTTTGGGCTTCGGGTGGGGCGTCACCTCGTGAACCGACGCGCGGGCGTAGGGGGCCAAGGGCTCTTCCTGTTCGTCGGGGGCCGGCTCGGCAGGGACCGGCAATTCCGGGTCCTCGCCGGGCTGGACGCCCTGCATCTTAGGCACGGGGTCCTTCCCGTACGCCACTGTTTCCTCCGTGGGGTCCTCGGTCTCCGGCGCCTCCTTCGGTGCCTCGGACAGCTCCATTGCCTCCGTCCTCCGGACGTCCGGAAGGAGCAGGAGCTGTTGGGGGGCCTCCGCCTCCTCCACTTTTTTCGCCGCGTTCTTCGGCGGCCTGCCCCGCGGACGACGCACTTTCACCGCGGCGCTCTCCTCCGCAGGGGAGGGGCTTTCCGCCTCTACAGACTGCGTCACCTTCGCCTCTTCAAGGGCCTCTGCAGGCTCCTTCACGCGCGGCGGTCGCCCCCTCCTGCGAGGGGCCGCTGCCTTCTCGTCAACGACCTTCACCATAACCGTTCCATGTCCTGTTCGCTGTACTTCATCGTCTTTCACCTCAAACTTCATCTTCAATCGAGCATCTTAAAAAATAAAACTTCGGGGAACGCCCCTCCGAAAAAATGGCCGATTTTTCGTCGCGTCGATTCGCGCCGGCCCCAGGGGCAGCGTCAATAGATCTCAAAATGAAAGTTCGGCATGATTTCGGTCAAGCACTGGATCGTGACGGTGTACATCCCCCGCGGCAGCGGGGAGCCGTCCTCCTTCAGCAGGCAGTACATCCGAGTGCCCGACGGCGCGGAAAGTTCATAGGTTTCCGACTGCACCCGCTTCTGTCCCCAGTCCCAGGAAAGGTCCATCGAGCTGTTCGCCTCAAGACAGCTGTAATCGAAGCGCACGAACACCTGTCTTGCCCCATAGGGGAAGCGCGAGGCCGTCCCCGCCAGGAAGCGGCGATCGTCGAAATCGACGCTGACCGAAACGTTGGAGATCATAAAGCCCTGTCGCGGATTGAGGCTGTTCTTCCGAACCACCCAAAAGGACAGGATCGTAAGCGCCACCGCAAAGGATATCAAAAGCAGAGGAAAAAAGGATTTGTGCTTCACCGGGCATCACACTTCAGGCATGATTTTGTCTTTTTAAGAACGTCTTTTCCGCAGCGATACCATACCAATCTTTGAGCTGCACCGTCACCCGCTCCAGCCGCTCCAACGAAAACCCATCGACGGAGAGGGTGCGGCAGCCCGTCGTTCCGTCCACCGCTCCCGCGCCGACGGCAGCCCTCAGAGCCCGTTCCTCCTCGCCGGGGGAGAGCCCCACCCACCGGCCCGAGGCGGCGGACAGGAGGGCGGCCAGCGCGTACCCACCCCAGTTAGAAACGTCCACGGGGAGGCAGACGGTTGCGGGCACGCGGGACAGACAGCGCGCATACTCCGGGAGCAGCCGCTTCAGCGGCTCGTAAAGAGCGCCCATTCCGGCCTCGTTGCCCCCGTCGCCGATCCCGATGACGGGAAGTCCGTGTTCCAGAGCGCGGACGGCCAGGTCGTCCAGGGGCACGACGGAGGCCGAGATGTCATTCCCCCTCATGTTGTAATACCGTCCGTCACCGGCGCACCCCGGACGTTCCAGGAAGATCAGGAGGTCCGCTCCTTCCAGCGCGGCGGGGTGAGGGCCGTCCATCGCTGCGACGGGAGGACCGCCCAGCGCGGCGGAGCAGGCGGACAACACGAGGCTGCTGCAGGAGTCCGTCACCAGCCGCACCCTCCGGCCCAAAAGCTCCATGGCCCGCCCCAGGGCAACGCTCCCCGCGGGGCCGTCCGTTTCCGGAGCGCCGGCCGACGCGATAAAGAACCCCGTCACGATCGTCACACCCTCAGCCGCCAGGCAGAGGGCCAGGGCCTCCTCCCAACCGGAGGGATGGGAGAGGGCGGGAACCTTTCGCCCCCCCAGGTCCGAGGCGACGATCCGCAAGAGCGCAGCGACGTCAAGGCCTCTGCAGGCCGCCCCTTCCCCGGCGCACATGTCAGTTCATCTTGTGGACCAGGTTCAGCAGCTCCGGGCTCAGGCTCTTGTGCTCGGCCCAGGAGCGTTCCAGGTCGCTCAGGACCAGCTTGTGGTTCACGTTCCCCACCATAAAGCCGCTTTTTCCGATCAGCAGGTTATCCGTAGCAAAGGCCCCCATGCGGGTGGCGAGGACGACGTCAAAGGACGTGGGGCTTCCGCCCCGCTGGATGTACCCCAGCACCGTGACCCGGGCGTCGTACCCTCCCGTGTCCTGGAGCTTGTCCCGCATCTCCGTGGCGGACATGACCCCCTCCGCCAGGATGATGAGGGTGTGGCTCTTGTGCTCCGCGTGGGACTCCCGAAGCAGCTTGCAGAGGTTGCCGATGCTCAACGGGATCTCCGGGACGACGGCGTACTCCGCGCCGGAGGCCACCGCGGTTTCAAGCGCCAGAAAGCCTGCGTTGCGCCCCATAACCTCGACGATGAACAGGCGGTCGTGGCTGGAGGCCGTGTCCCTCAGGCGCATGATCGCCTCAAGGGCCGTGTTCACCGCCGTGTCGAAGCCGATGGTTTCGTCCGTTCCCGCCACGTCGTTGTCGATGGTGCCGGGAATGCCGATGACGGGCATCCCCATCTCGTGCAGCGCCTTCGCACCATGGAATGACCCGTCCCCGCCGATCACGATGAGGCCCTCGATCCCCGCCTCCTTCATCTTCAGGAGGGCCGCCTCACGCCCCTCCTGGGTCTTAAAGCGATCGCTGCGCGCGGTCTTGAGGATCGTGCCGCCCCGATGGATGATGCCCCCCACGGAGGCGCGGTCCAGAACCTTAAAGTCTCCTTCGATCAGCCCTTCATAGCCCCGCATGACGCCGATGCACTCCTTGTCGTTGTAATGACAGGTGCGGGCCACCGCACGGATAGCTGCGTTCATGCCGGGCGAATCCCCTCCGCTGGTCAATACGGCGATACGATCCATGGCGTTCTCCTTCCTTTCCTCGAACTACCTGCCCTGCAGCTCATCGATGCGGGAATTGACCTCGCTCAACTCCTGGTCGATGGAATCTACCTGCAGCTGAAGCGCGCCGCGCTCCTTATTCAGTTTCTCAAGGCGCTTGATCAGGCGATCCAGCTCAAGCCGGTCCATGGCCTTGCCGTCCCCCAGGGCCCCCTCCACGTCCTTTGTGATGTCCCAGACCCACATGGCGTCGCCGCGGGGGGAGATCGCCTGACTGATGGCGCCGTCCAGGACGAGGCGTATGTCCTTCGCCCCCTTGAGGAGCTCTGCGCCCGTCTTGGGGTCGTACCGCGGAAACCAGACCATCCCGTCCCGATCCCCCAGTATCTTGACGTTGAACCGCTTGTCGTAGTCCGTGGGGTCGTAGCGCTTGTTGCCGATCCACAGGCTGATGTGACGGTCGAAGGGCTGAGCGTACATGGGAAGGCCCTCCACGTAAAGGGTTAGCTGAAAGGCGATGGCGTCGTGGAAGTTCAGCGTCTTCAGGAGCGTGTACTTGTAGTTCTCCGTTTCGTCGCGGGTCCAGAGGTTCTTCTCCGCCTCGGCCTTCACAAGGGCCTCGACGTACTCGTTGGAGTAATAGACCACGCTCACCTTCACCCTCTGTGCCCCGTCACGAGCCGCAAAGTCGCTGGCGCGCGTCCACCTCGCGAGTTCCGGCGAGTCGGCCGCAAAGGCCGCCTGGGGAACGAAGCATATCGCAAGCGCCAACACAAGCCATGCTGTCTTTTTCATGTTTGAATGATTTCCCTTCACAAAAATAAAGAAGATAGAATTTCGAAAGATAAAGTTCAGAGCGGATAACGCTTCGAACGCAAACGCCAACAGGACTACGGCATGATTATACAACAGAAACGCGCGTTTCCGCCGCTTTTCTCACTGAATATTATCACGACGCCCTGAGCCGGTAGACCATCGCCAGGATCTCCGCAACGCTGCGGTAGAGGTCCTGAGAGATATCCTCCCCCACCTCGACGCCCCCGTAGAGCGCCCAGGCCAGGGGCTTGTCCTCGATCACGGGGACGCCTGCGGCCTCCGCGAGCTCTCGGATCTTCTGCGCCAAGAAGCCCTTGCCCTTCGCCACGACCTGAGGCGCCTTCATCAACCTTCGATCGTAGAGGAGGGCCACCGCCAGCGTCGTCGGGTTCGTGATGACGACGTCCGCCTTGGGGACGTCCGCCATCATGCGCTTCTTGGCCAGCTCCCGCTGCTTCTGGCGGATCTTGCTCTTGATCTGCGGGTCCCCCTCCATCTGCTTGTACTCCTCCTTGATCTCCTGCCGGCTCATGCGGATGGAGCGTTCGAATTCCCAGTGCTGGTAGAGGTAGTCGACCAACGCCATGGCCAGCAGCATCGCCGCAAGCCGCATGGAGAGCGTCCACAGCATGTCCCAGAACGAGGCAGCGCCGTGCAGCAGCGGCATCTGCATGGCCTTTGAGGAGGCAGGAAGGTAGTTCTTGATCGCGGAGTAGATCACGACGGCGAAGACCCCTGCCTTCAAGAGCCCCTTCAAGAGCTCGACGACGGAGCGCAGGGAGATGATCTTCTTCATTCCGCTGATGGGGTTGAGCCGCCCAAAATTGGGCTTGAAGGGCTCGCTGGTCATCGTCCAGCCCACCTGACAGATGACGGCGGCAGCAGAGAAAAAGGCGATCAGGCACCCCAGGGGGAGCCAGGCGATGAAGAAGTCCTTCACGACCTCCCAGGAGAGGTAGTGAAACCACCCGTCCTGCTCCAGGGCCGCATCCCCGACGAAGCTCAGAGAGAGCCTCAGAAGGCGGCTCATCACACGCCACATGAAGGCCCCCAGGAGCGCCAGCCCAAAGAGCCCCGTCAAGAGCCCCACGGCCGCCGTCAGGTCCTTGCTCATGCACACCCTGCCCTCGGAGCGCACCTTCTCGCGCTTTCGTGGCGTCGCGGGCTCCGTGCGCTCCTGGGCAAAAAACTGGATGTCAAAGGCGACGCGGCACCTCACGGCGCAGAGCTCCAAGACAGCACCCCCTCCAAGGCAAACTCGATCCAGCGCTCAAACTGAGTGTAGATCAGGTCAACGGTCAGCGGCAGGACTGCGGCAAGGACCATAAAGCCCAGCGCCACCTTGATCGGGAGCCCAAGGACGAAGATGTTCATCTGAGGGACCGTCCTCGCCAGAAAGCCCAGGCCGACGTCCGCCAGGACCAGCGAGCAGAAGAAGGGAAGGGTGATCCGCATCGCCAGGATGAACAGGTCCTGAAGCCAGGCCCCCACCTCGATCAGGTTGGGCGGGAACGGCAGGAGGCGCCCCACGGGGGCCAGCCGCACGCTCTCCATCACCGCCTGAATCATGAGGAGGTGTCCGTTCCAGTGGTAATAAAACCACAACCCCACCAGGAATTCCAGCTGCCCGATGATGGAGCTCTCGGTCTGCGTCGTCGGGTCCAGTACCTGAGCCATGGAGAAGCCGATCACCGTCCCCACCTGCTCTCCCGCCACGCGCAGCGCCACCAGCGGCAGTGCGGAGAGGAAGCCGAGGGCCACTCCGATCAAGAGTTCGCGAACGCCCAGGAGGGCGATGGAGAAGACGCTGTCGAAGTAGAAGAGCGGGACCTCCGCGCCGCCCAACGCCCCCGTCGCGGAGAACGTTAGGAGCACGGCAAAGAGATAGCGCACGGGCGTCGGGGCCATGACGGCAGTGAACACGGGGGCGCTGAACACGAGCCCCACGAAGCGAAGATGAAGGAGAAGACAGACGATCAGCAGCTGGGCCGGCAGCTCGATCCCCCTCATGAAAAAGCGCCGCCCCGCATCACTGGATAAAGCGCTCCAACTGCCCCAGGATCTCCCGCGTCATCACGAGCATCCTCTGCCCCATCCAGGGGGACAGGAGGACGATGCAGACGAACACGGCCAATATCTTGGGGATGAAGATCAGCGTCTGCTCCTGTATGGAGGTAGCCGTCTGGAGGATGCCGATCAAAAGCCCCACGCTCATGGCCACTAGGAGCACGGGCAGAGATACGATCAACATGGTCCAGATGGACTGGCTTAGGAGATCAAAAAGGCTCAGGGTCGTTTCCGCCATCTTCGGGTACCTCCTCTCTTACCGTGGCCTCCAGGGGAACGGGAGCGCCGCCGTCCTGCATCAGGGGACGTTGGCAAAGCTCTTCAGAAGGCTCAGGACGACCAGGTTCCAGCCGTCGGCCATGACGAAGAGCAGGATTTTAAAGGGCAGGGAGATCATCATGGGGGGGAGCATCATCATCCCCATCGCCAGAAGGACGCTTGAAACCACCATGTCCACCACGATAAAGGGGATATAGATGACGACGCCCATCTGAAAGGCCGTCTTGAGCTCACTCAGCATGAAGGCAGGGATCAGGACGCGCGTCGGCACCGCGTCCTGCGACGCAGGGCGCTCGGTCCCGGACATGGACACCATGAGCGACAGCTCCTCCTGGCGCGTATAGCGAAACATGAACTCACGGATCGGCGTCATCGTACTCTGCCAGGCCTGGGGGGCGCTGGCGGCGCCCGAAAGGTATGGCGCAAGCCCCTCCTGATAGACCTGATCCCACACCGGGTACATGGTGAAGAGCGTCAGGAAGAGCGAGAGCCCCGCGATGACCTGTTGGGGCGGCGACTGCTGAAGCCCTATCGCGCGCTGCACGAAGCCCAGGACCACGATGATGCGGGTGAAGCTCGTCACCATGAGGAAGATCGCCGGAACGACGCTCACCACAGTCATCAGAGCCAGGATCTGCAGGGAGAGCGCCACGTCCCGCGGGGAGTCCGCCGGCGTGACGCCAAACTGTATCGTCGGGAGCGGCACCCCGGAAAGCGCCTCCGAATCCGCGGCCAAAGCCGGAAGGGCAAGCCCTGCGCTCAAGACGAGGAACGCCGCGAGCGCCAGGATGAGGGGGAACCCTCTAGCGCGCGCCATCTTCCGTCCGTTTCGCTGGAGCGTTTCCCGCGCCAACCCATTCCTCATACTTCCACCTGCCCATCAGACAAGTTCCCCCCGCCCCAGAGGTAAACGCGACGACGTCGGGTCCGCAGCGCAACACAAAAAAGACATCCTTACCCACGGGTAAGGACGCCAAAAGCTTAACGGCCCCGTCATCTCTTACCCCCGCGCACCTCCTCCGCGCAAAGCGCACCAGGAGGACGGCGGAAAGCGCCAGAACAACCAAGGCAATCGAAACTCGAGTCAGGTAGGACACAAGGCTGGGGTCTGCGATCACTTATTCTCCCTCAGGCACCGACTTCTCCGTAAGGTTTCAATAGAACATAAAACAACTGCGCCGCCATCCGCGATCACCGCTGCGACGGCGCACACGAAACTCCGGCCTTCCGGCGGCCTTCGTCGCCAGGGCAGCGGCGAAACGCCCCTTCAGATTCAGGAGAGGACCTTGGTGATGGCCTCGATCACGCGCTCCGGCTGGAAGGGCTTGACGATGAAGTCGTTGGCGCCCGCCTGGATCGCCTCGATGACCATGGGCTGCTGCCCCATCGCGGACACCATCACGATCTTGACGTTAGGATCAAGGGCCTTGATGGCCTTAACAGCGTCAATGCCGTTCATCTCCGGCATCGTGATGTCCATCGTCACAATATCGGGCTTGTACTTCTGATACGCGGCGACCCCCACCTTGCCGTTTTCAGCCTCGGCGACCACCTCGAAATTATTCTTCTGAAGGATATCCTTCAGCATCATTCGCATAAAGGCCGCGTCATCGACGATAAGAACTTTCTTGCCCATCCTGTGATCCCTCGCTTACGTCAAAATCTCTCGCGCAAGGCCGTCAGTCCCTGCGCCTGATAGAGAAAAGGTCTTCATAAAAACTAAGATCAATGGACGCCCCGCCAATGGAGCAACCACACGACGCATTGATTATATCATGAAAAATCGTCCGGCAAGCGTTCGCCGCAAGAAAGCCACACACCGGGGCGAGAGCTTTCGTGGCTCAGCCCTTCGGCCTGGGCCTAAGAGGCGGAACGCACTCCTGCCGCGGCTCCGATGATGTCCGTAATGCGCACGCCGAAGTTCTCGTCGATGACGACGACCTCGCCCCTTGCGATCGGCTTCCCGTTCACCAGGATGTCCACCGGCTCGCCCGCCATCTTGTCCAGCTCGATGACCGACCCGGTCGTCAGGGCCAGGACCTCCGAAACGCTCTTGCGCGTCTTGCCAAGCTCCACCGTCACTCGGACCGGGATGTCCGCGATCATGTCGATGGGGCTCGCCGCACCGCTGGCAGCCGCACCCCCCAGGGGTTGAAACGCAGCCGGATGCACGTCCACGATGGGGGCGGGCTGCTGCGCGGCCCGCGGAGCCGGAGCGCCCATGGGTGCCCTCATCCCGCCTCCGGACTGCGCTGGAGCGGACGCGGCGGGCGAAGGCGCTGCCGTCGCCGCTTCCTCCGGCTGCTTTGGCTCCTGCTCGCCAATGATCTCCCGCATCAGCCCCACCATCTTGAGGGCTGAGTCCAAAGGCAGCGCAACCCAGATCTTGAAGGGGTCCAAGCCCTCGATCTTCACCTCGATCGGGCTCATCCAAAGCTTCGTTTCCGGAGCCATGGAGGAGAAGGCCAGCCAGTCCCCCGACGCCAGCCCGGAGTTCGTGTTCTCTGGGATCAGGCGCTTTCCCCCCAGCAGGCCGCTCAGGCTCGTAAAGGAGGAACCCACCACCTGGCTCAGTCCCTCCTGGGCCGCGTTCAGGTAGAGGTCGCTGGGCTCTTCCGGCAGGTCCTTCCCCTCGCCGCCCATCATGAGGTCCGCAAGGGTCAGGGCACCCTTCTGCTCCACCGCCAGCGCCAGCGGGATATCGTCAAAGCCCCCGAACGTCGCCGTAAAGAGGAAGGGGCCCTCCGGCAGGCTGCCCCGGAAGTCCGCCTGCGTCACGACCTCCGCATCGTTGACGGCGGTGTCCACCTCCTTGCCGGACAACATGCCGATGACGCTGCTCTCGGCGCCCGCGAAGATCGAGGATACCTCGCTGAGCAGGTGGGAGTCCTCCATGGAGAGGTCCGAATCGTCCCCACCGCCTAGGTCGCCGCCGGAAAGCAGGGCGTTAATTTCATCCTGACTAAGCAGATCATCCATCTTTTTCCTCTCCCTCTGACGACTCGTCCGTAGATCGCTTCAGGATCCGGGTCAGTTCCACCGCGAGGCGTCCTTCGACGGTCCCCGGCTTCGCCATAAAGCTCACCCGGTTGCCCACCCGAACGGCGACGTCGCTGTCCTTCGTTTCGTCGAGCTTGATCACGTCCCCCTCCTGAAGGGCATAGACGTCCGCCAAACTCAGGATCGTGTGCCCCAACTCCAGCGCCAGGGGAACCTTGACGCGATGCATCGACGAGAGCAGGTTCCGCTGCTCCTCCTCGTCCCGCTCGTGCCTCGTCGAGGCGAACCACTGTTGTGAGGAGAGCTTGTCAACGATGGGCTCCATCAGGAAGTAGGGGAAGCAGAGGCTCATCATCCCCTCGAGATCGCCGACCTTCAGCTTCAGGATGACGAGGAGCACCATATCGCGCGGAGAACATATCTGCACGAAGAACGGGTTGCTCTCCATGCTCTCGAAGCGAAAGCGGACGTCCACCACGGTGCTCCAGCTGTCCTCCAGGAGCTCCAGCATCCGCATCAGCACGCGCTCAATGACGGTCTTCTCGATGTCGGTCAGCTCCCGCAGCTTGCCCGTGAAGTTCCCCTTGCCGCCCAGCATCCTGTCGATGATGGCGAACACGAGGTTCGGGTTGATCTCGAGGAGCATGTTGCCGTCAAAGGGATGCATCTCGATCATCCCGATCACCGTCGGCTGCACCAGGGAATTCAGAAACTCCTCGTAGGCCAGCTGATCGACCGAAGCGACCTCCGCCGAGACGATGGAGCGGATCAGCGTGGACATGACCGTCGTCAGTTGGCGGGCAAAGGCCTCATGGATCATCTGAATGGCTCGAAGCTGATCTTTGCTGAACTTATCCGGCCTCTTGAAGTCGTAGACCTTGAGGTTCCTCTCGTCAGCCTTTTCAGCCATGGAGTCGATATCCACGCTACCGCTCGTGAGAGCGTTTAAGAGCGAATCGATCTCGCTTTGTGACAACACATCAGGAGTCAGAAGTCCTCACCTGCCTTCCGGGGACGCAGCCCCGAAGAAAAACTACGTATTCAGGATATCACACCTGCCACCGTTTTTCGCAGCCTTATAAAACAAAAAGTCTTTCTCCGTCGTTTTTTGATCGTTTATTGAAGCACGAAGGATTCAAAGAGCACCTGAGCGATGGGAGCTTCTCCCCCCACGTTGGGCAGGATGGAGTTGAGCACCCTCTTGATGTCCCCCTGAAACTGGACCGTGCCCTCCGCGCTGTTGAGGTCGTCGTAGGTCTTGTCCTTCGCGATGAGGAGGATCTCGTTCTTGATCCTCACGAGCCACCCCATGTTCTGAACGGCGGCGGCGATCTCCTCCTTTTTGTTCACGAGCTCCAGGGACACGGTGAAGCTCACGACGTGCCTGCCCGCGCCGGCCAGGTTGCTGGTGAACTCGCCGATGCTCACAATGGGCCCTGGTTCCGCGACCTCACGGGCCTTGACGGCTCCACCCTCGCCGCTGCCGGACGCCATCGTCCTCCCCAGCATCAGGCCTCCTCCAAAGCCCGCGCCGAACATCACCAAACCGATAACGACAAAGACAATCATCCGTTTCATGTTGATCCATCAACCCCTTAGCGTTTGGGATACTCCGAGAGGAACACGATCTCGACCCTGCGGTTCAGGGCACGGTGCTCCGGCGTGTCGTTGGGCACCATCGGCTGGTTGGGGCCAAAGGCAACGGCCTGGAGCTTCAGCGGGTCGAAGCCCCCATCCTGCTCCAGGTAGGACGCCACGACGGCCGCCCGCATCGCGGAAAGCCCCCAGTTGTCGCGATAGATCCCTCCTAAGAGAGGCGTAGCATCCGTGTGCCCCTCCACGGCCACCGCCGGAACCTTATCCCGCACCAGGGAGGCGATCTTGAAGAGCACCCGCCGCCCTTCCGGCTTCACCTCTGCGCTGCCGGAGTTGAAAAGGAACTGATCCGAGATGGAGACGGAAACGCCGCGCTGGTTGATCGTCACCTGGATGGACTTGCCCAGCCCCTCGGAGCGCAGGTAGCTGTTGATCGTGTAGGCGACGTGCTGGGTATCCAGCTCCACGCTGGGCGACGACCCCGCGTCCACCCCCTGCTCTCCGCTCTGGTTGGGGTCCGTGGACTCCTCCGTGGTCACGCCACCCTTTAAAACTCCCAGGGAGCCCCTGAGGGAGATCAGCGCCTTCTGGAACTTCTGAGCATCGATGGAGGACATGGCGAACAGCAGGATGAAGAAACACAGGATGAGCGTCACCATATCCCCGTAGGTGCCCATGTAGAAGGGGGCGCTCAGCCCCGGCGGCTCCGGCTTCTTCTGGCGCGCCAAGGCTACTCGCCCTCCTTCTTGTCAAAGCTGCTGCGGAGCTTGGGGGGAAGGTAGACCTTCAATTTCTCCTCGACGATGCGGGGGTTTTCTCCGGCCTGGATGGCCAGGATCCCCTCCACCATCAGCTCCATGGCCACGACCTCCTGGGCGGACCGGGCAGCGAGTTTCTTGCCGATGGGGATGCCGAACATGTTGGCCATCATGGACCCGTACATCGTCGTGATGAGGGCGACGGCCATGTTGGGCCCCAGGGAGCTGACGTCCGCCAGGTTCCCCAGCATGGCGATGAGGCCCACCAGTGTTCCGATCATTCCGTAGGAGGGGGCAAACTCCGCGATGGTGTCGAACACGGACTTGTTGGCGGAGTGTCGGTCCTCCAAAACGCCGATCTCGGTGTCCAGGATCGCCCGCACCAACTCCGGGTCCGTGCCGTCCACGACCAGTTGAATGGACTTCTTCAGGAACTCGTTGTCCAGCTCCGCCACGTCGCTCTCCAAAGCGAGCAGCCCCTCTCTGCGGGTCTTTTCAGCGAAGCTGACGATCATCTGCACCATCCCCACGAGGTTGGGCTCGTGGGAGACGAAGGTGCTCTTCAGTCCGCCCCCTATGGCTTTCAGCCTCTCCGCAGGGTTTGAGAGGATCGTCGCGCCCAACGCGCCACCGATCGTGATCATCATTGAGGGGACGTCGATGTAGGCGCCGAAGTTCCCTCCCCCAGCCATGGCAGCGAGGACCAGAATCCAAGATATGAGAAATCCAACGATACTCGTTAAATCCAAAGCCTATTCACCCCTAGTCCAGCAGCATGCTCCATCACGATCCCGCTCCTTCGGAATCCTCCGCCTCGTCCGCAGAATTTGCAACGATGCAGGCGTACCCCGCCAACCTTCGAAACGCAACGATCTTCTCGCAGACCTCGTCGATCCCCTCGCGCACGATATAGCGGTGGCCGTTCAAAAGCCGCACCACGGTATCAGGCGTCACGTTGATGGTTTCAATCATATCAGAGTTCAGCAAAAAACGTTCGCCGTTCAGGCGATGCACCTCAATCATCGCTATATCCCCTTCCCGCCCTCTTCCCGAAGGAGAGGCGCATCCCGCCTCCGCAGGAAGCACGCTGAGGATACCCTGCTGGGATACCTTGTTGATTGTATATGAAAATCCGTAAAAAAACGAGGTCCACTAAAAAAATTTTAGGCTTTTATAATGAGGAGGCATTGTTTCCATTCCAAGCTATCGAAAATCCTCGCCCCGCTCCTGACTATTCAGGGGATACCCCATAAAAAAACAGAGGCCCCGCTTCAGCAGGGCCTCACTCTTTTAAATTCTGGAGCGGAAGACGGGATTTGAACCCGCGACCCCAACCTTGGCAAGGTTGTGCTCTACCCCTGAGCTACTTCCGCATTCTTCGCTGACCTGGTGGCGGGACCCAGAATCGAACTGGGGACACACGGATTTTCAGTCCGTTGCTCTACCATCTGAGCTATCCCGCCCACGAAATATTGAACTGGCGGGGCCGACGAGACTCGAACTCGCGACCTTCGGCGTGACAGGCCGACACTCTAACCAACTGAGCTACGACCCCGCTTTTTCAATGGTGGGCGAAACAGGGTTCGAACCTGTGACCCCCTGCGTGTAAGGCAGGTGTTCTACCGCTGAACTATCCGCCCTCAAGCACGAAAGATAGTATACCTACCCCTGTCGTTTCTGTCAAGCAGGGCCGCAAAGTTTCGGGCGCGGCTCGCTCCGCCTCTTAAAGTGGGGCCTATCGCGCCTTCTTGGCCAGGTTGTCCAGGGCGCCCGTAAGCGGCAGGATTCGCTTGTCCTTCGCCGGCTGCTTCAGGGCGTCGTCCGCACTGAGCTTCTTCTTCCAGTAGTCCTCGTTGCGCTTGACGCTGACGCTGATCACCGAGCCCTCCAGCGACACTCCGGCGAAGAGGCCCTTCGTCATAGAGTAGCTGTAGATGGAGGCCTTGGCCTGCGCGTCCGTCGCCGCCTCGGCGCGGCGCCCCGTGGGACCGGCGGCCACGGACACGTCGGCGCCCAGCTTCGTCCGGCTGTTCAGAAACGCCCGGACCCCGTCCTCGTTGGTCACAACCAGGACGAGGGATATCTTCTGGGCTCCGATCTGCAGCCCCAGGGACCCTCCGCCCAGGTTGTAGTAGCTGGGGCCATACCACCGCCCCTTCTCACGACGCAGGATCAATCCCTCGCCGTACTCGCCGCCGATGATCAGCCCCGCCTTGACCATCGCCGGGACGATGGCCACCGCACGGGCGTCCTTCAGGACGTCCGCCATGGCGTCCGCGTCCTCCTGCTTCGCCATGTCACGCAGCACCTCGATGGAGTCGCTGATGATCCCCTGAGCCGATGCCGCCCAGGCCCTGTCTGCGACAGAGACAAAGACCGCCACCGCCAGAAACGCCGCCAGAAAAGTGTAAAACCCCTTACGAACCTTCATGATGCACATCTGTTTTCCTCCTCCTCCAGGGGCCACAGGCCCCCGAAACTGTTACTACACCTCAGAACACAGCCCCTCGCACCTCTCGAGGAGCACACCGTGACGCAGGCCGTTGATGCTGAGGGTGAAGGACTCCACGTCCAGAGCCCTCATAGCGCCGAGGATGATGCAGGCGCTGCCCAGGACGATATCCGCGCGGGAGGCCGGCAGGCCCACGATCCTCCGCCGCTCCGCCAGCGGGAGCGACGAGTAGAGCGCCATCTGTTCCGCGACGTCCTTTCGGGTCAGCATCATGCCGTGCAGCCTCGTGGGGATAAATGCCGGCGAGCCGTCCTTGACGGAGCCTATAGCGACGGCGCCCCCTCCAAGGCCCAGGACCGCCGGCGCCGCCCCTGGGTGAACGCGGACGATGCCGTTCGCGCTCAGGACCTCCCGAACGCAGGCCATGGCCTCGTCCAGGGCGGCCCACGAAGGTGGGTCCTCCGCGAAGAAGCGCTCCGTCAGGGAGACGGCTCCCACGGGAACGCTCTGAATCCTCTCAATGGCCCCCCGCCGGCCGAAGACGAACTCCGTGCTGCCGCCGCCGGTATCGAACAAGACCAGGTTCCCTCCATTTCGGGCGAAGTCCGCCGAGGCTCCCTTCCAGGAGTAGCTCGCCTCCTCCTCGCCGGACAGGATTCGAACCTCGAGCCCCGTCCGTCGGCGGACCAGGGACAAAAACTCGTGAGCGTTGACTGCTACGCGCAGGGCCATGGTGCCCACCAGACAGGGCTCCGCGCCCATCCTTCGGGCGCGGCCCACCATCTCTGCGACGACCCGCGCAGCGTTGTGTATCGTTTCCTCCGGGATCGCCCCGTCCCTGAGGCAACTCCCAAGACGCACCACCTCCGTAGTGTCCAGGAGGACCTGCACTCTCCTGGCAGCGCAGCGCCCCACCCTCAGCTTGATGGAGTTGCTGCCGATATCCACCGCCGCGCAGACCCTGCCCCCTCCGGAGCTACCCATCCCGATCCTCCCCCGCGCCCTGCCGGCGGCGGTTCCAGCCCTCCTGCACCACGAAAAAGAACGCCGTCGTCGGGATGGTACACAGGAGCCCCACGGTTCCAGCCAGGCTCTGCACGATCTGCTGGCCGATGTAGGGGTCGTTCAAGATTCCCAGCAGGTTGGCTCCCGCGCTGCTGATCAGGATCGCCATCGGAAGCGCGCTGCCCAGGTAGGCCAGGATCAGCGTGTTGATCATGCTTCCCAACACCTCGCTGCCCACGCTGATGCCCGCCGTCCAGAGCCGCCGCAGGGGGATGTCCGGCGCGTAGCTCACCAGCTCCGCCATGGAGGCCGTCACCGAGACCGCGACGTCCAGCACGGCTCCGATGGCGCTCACCAGGATCGAGGCCAGGAGGATGCCCTGCATGTCGATCCCCGGAAGGGTGGAGGCCAGGAGGGCCGCCCCCTCCCCCGCAAGTCCCGACAGCTGCCACCCCCATACCATAAACGCCCCCAGCAGAAAGCCGCAGCCCGCCCCGCTGAGGCTCCCCAGGAGGGCAGCGCTGCGGTAGCACGAACGCCGGACGACGCAGAAGATCGTGGCCGACGAGACGAGCAGGATCGCGGCGAAGGCCGTGGCCATGGGGCTCCACCCCCTGGTCATGAGGGGGATCATCCCCCAGATCAGCACGACCAGTGAGAGGGCAAGCCCCGCCAGGGCCCAGAAACCGGCCGCACCGGTGAGGGCGAGGAGGCAGAGACACACCGCCACGACAAAGGCCACGAGCGAGGGAATTCGGTAGGCGTCGGCGATGGAGTACTGCACCTCACCCCCCTCGAAGACGTCATGGACCAGAAGGTAGCACCGTCCCTCGATGGGATCCAATCCGCTCCCATCGAGCCGGACGACCTTGACGTTGGCCGTCACTCCCCTTTGCTCCCCCGTGAGGATCAAAAGCGTGATCTGCCGCTGAAGGGTCGGGAAGCTCTCCTGCTCTCCAGGGGCGGAAGGAACGGGAGTCTCCGGCCCCATGCCGAGGACGCGGACGATCAGGGACTCCTGACTGTTCCACATCCGCGTCGTCCAGTAGTCCGTTCCCTCATAGACCGCCGCCGCCGCCGCCAGGGACACGACCAGGCGCAGCAGCATCAAGCCCAGGACATGCCCCCTCTTCCCCAGGAGACGACGCATCGAGGGCTTCCTCTCATTCGTCCCCATCTTCGTCCTCACCGGGGCAGATCGGGTCCGCCGGAAGCGTCCACCCTCGGTCCTTCGCGATGGCCAGCATGTCCTGCGGCACGGGGGCACGGAACGACCGGCCGGCCAGCTCCCGAAGGGTGGAGCTCAATCCGTCCGGGAAGCTCAGTTCAAGGGCGTGCAGGAGGGGCCGTCGGGCCGCGGCGCGCCAGAGGCGGTTTGCCTCGAAGTCCCCGTACTTCCGGTCCCCAAGGATGGGGCAGCCGATGTGAGCCAGGTGGACGCGGGCCTGATGCGTCCGCCCCGTGAGCAACTCCAGCTCCAGCAGGGAGAGCCCCCCGCCCGAGGCCAGACATCGACAGCGCGTGCGGGCGCTCTTTCCTTCCGGCGAAACCCGCACCACGTTGGCTTCCGAATCCTTCAGGAGGGGAGCGTCGATCTCCTCCAGCTTACGGGACGGCTTGCCCACGACGACCGCCAGGTAGCGCTTGTCCGCCAGGCGCTCCCTGAAAGCGTCCTCAAGGGCGCGCAACGCGTCACCCCGCAAGGCCACGATCAGCACGCCCGTCGTGTTGCGGTCCAGCCGATGGACCGCCGTCGGAGCGAAGCCCGGAGAGCCGCCTTCCGCCGCACCCAACATACTCCAAACCCGCGTGATGACGCTATCCCCGTCCTTGACGTCGGGCTGTACCAGAAGGTCAGCCGGCTTGTTGACCACCAGCGCACCGTTCCCACGCCACAGGATGGGCACGGTGCCGCGGCGCGGGACCACAGGGCGCCCGCCCGGCGCCTCCCAGGGAACCCAGAGCTCCTGCCCTCCCTGAACGCGGGCCCCCGGGTCCCTGGCGCGGATCGAGTCCAGACGCACCTCGCCCTTTCGGATCGCCCGCATGATGGCCGACAGGGGCAGTTCGGGCCAAACGGAGCGCAGCGTCCGATCCAGCCTTCTGCCGTCGTGGTCCTGGCTCAGGCGGAGGCTGAAGCTCATTCCGATTTTTCCTCCGTCCCCTCGCCTGCAGCGGCCTTCGCCGGCAGGCCGCGCCAGAAGCGGCGCTCCAGCAGGGGAATGTAGTCCGTCGTGTCGTGCCCTGCCTCCAGCCCGTCGATCTGCGAGCGCCAGCAGAACATCTTGAAGTCCAGGTCGTCCGAGGCGGCGACGATCAAAGCCTCCTGGGTCGCGGGCAACACGGGGGAACCGTACTCGCGCCGGCCATGGTGGCTGACGATGATGTGTCCCAGTGCCAGGGCCACCTCGTCGTCCAGCCCCTCCTGCTCCGCCAGCGCCATGAAGCGATGGTACCCCAAAACGATGTGCTCTGCCACGTTGCCCGGAATCGTCATCTGCGGCGCGGGGCTGAGGGAATAGCTGTCCAGCTTGCCCAGGTCGTGAAGCAGGCCACCGGCCGTCGCCAGGTCCACGTCCACCGAGTAGCCCCTTTCCTCGTAGTGCCGGGCCAGCGCCTTCGCCCCCAGGGCGACGGCCAGGGAATGCTCCAGGAGCCCTCCGACGTAGGCGTGGTGCATGGAGACGGCGGCCGGCCAGGCCATGAACTTCTTCCACAGCCCGTGCTTGAAGAAGACCGCTTCCAAAAAGGACTTCAGGGGCTCGCACATCTCCGCCAGGAGCGCGCGGAATTCGCCCTCCATCCTCTCGTCGGACAGGGGTGAGCGTCGGACGAAGCTGTGGGGTGGGTACTTCTCCTGATCGACGTAGTAGACGTCGTTGAAGTTGTACTGAGTCTGTTCGCGAAACTCCGAGACCTTTCCCTGCAGGCCCACGGCGGCCCCCTCGAACTTCAGATCGCCCAGGTTCAAGGGGTCAAGGGGGTACCGGTCCCCTCCCGACAGGTTCCACCAGTTGGAGCCGCCCCAGATCTTCCCCTCCAGGTCTCCGGTTCCGTCGGTGATCGAGATGTCCCAGAAGGGCTTGTCGTTCCTGTCCTTCTTGCGGGTCAGCCGGGATACGACGCCCAGGACGTTGAAGGTGGCGTCCAGCGGAAGCTGTCGAACCTCTCTCACCGTTGAGTTCTTCTTTTCTTTCATCTGCGTCGATGTCCTCTTCCCTTTTTCTCGTGCGGCCCCGGCGATGCGTGTTGCGCGGGGTCGTCTCATCTAAGAATTATATATGATTTTTACGGCATCTCCTCTCCCGCCACCCTCCGGTCGGAGGAAAACGGGTACAATAGACGAAGGGGCGGTGCGCCGTCCCCTCATCCCTGCGCCAGGGCGCGGAAGGAGTTTTTCGACATGATCCTCTCCGGAAGGGAAATCGTGAGGGAGATGGGCAGCGGCATCGTCATCGACCCCTTCGACGAACGAAGGGTGAACCCAAACAGCTACAACCTGTCCCTGCACGGGGAGCTGCTCGTCTACCGGGACGAGGTCCTCGACATGAAGACGCCGAACGCCACCGAAACCATCCGCATCCCGCCGGAGGGCCTGACGCTGACTCCGGGGCGGCTCTACCTGGGGCGCACAGCAGAGTACACGAGGACGGAGAAGTACATCCCCATGCTGGAGGGCCGCTCCTCCACGGGGCGTCTGGGCCTCTGCATCCACGTCACGGCGGGCTTCGGCGACATCGGCTTTGCGGGCTACTGGACGCTCGAGATCTTCTGCATCCAGCCGGTGCGCATCTACGCGGGGGTCGAGATATGCCAGATCTACTACCACACCATCGCGGGGGAATACGACCTCTACAAAAGCGGCAAGTACCAGAACAACCGGGGGATCCAGCCCAGCCTGATGTACCGTGAGTTCCAGCGGGACCGCGGCTGATGTTTCACTTTTACCCCGATCCCCGCGGCACGGAGCGCGGACACGAAATGGAGGACCCGGCATGAACGACCTGGGGATGATCGTCAACCTGCATAAACCGGAGGCGGTGGAGATGGCGCGGCACCTCCTGAGGTGGGGACAGGCGAACGGATGCAGCTTCCTGCTGCCGCACTTGGAGGCCTCGGCGCTGACCGCAGCGGGGCTGAGCGACGAGGAATGGCTGAACACCGTCAAGCTGGCCGTCGTCATCGGCGGCGACGGGACGTTCCTGCGCGCCGCGCGCTACGTCCTGGACTCGGATATCATCCTCCATGGCATCAACCTGGGCCACCTTGGCTTTCTCGCCTCCAGCAAACCTGAGGAGGCGGAGTGTGACCTGAAGAGCATCCTGGAGGACCGCTTCGACGTCCTGAACCGTCGCGTGCTGCGCTGCGTGCTCTACCGCGACAGCGTCCCCCGCTACACCGTCTACGCCCTGAACGACGTGGTGCTCTCAAAGAACGCCATCGCCCGCCTGTTGCACATCGAGGTGCAATTCAACGGCCGCTTCTTCTGCATCCTTCCCGCCGACGGCGTCATCATCTCCTCCCCCACCGGGTCCACCGCCTACGCCCTCTCCGCCGGCGGGCCCATCATCCCGCCACATCTGGACAGCATGTTGCTGGCCCCCCTCTGCGCCCACACGCTCTACTCCCGCCCCCTGATCGCGGCGGCGACCGACCGGATATCCCTCATTCCCAGGAGCAGCTCCAGGGACATCACCCTGACCCAAGACGGGCAGTTGGCCTACGAGGTCTTCACCGATGACAGGATCGACGTCGATCTGCCGCCGGACAAGCTGCTCCGCACCGTGGTCCTGCCGGGGCGCAACTTCCTGGACCTCCTCCAGGAGAAGCTCGGCTGGGGGCAGAGCAGGCCGGGCGTCAACCGGGAGTAGCCCATGCTGGAGAGGCTGACCCTGTGGAACATCGGCGGCATCCGAAGGGCGGACCTCGCCTTCGGACGGGGGCTCACCGTCATCACCGGCGAGAGCGGAGCGGGCAAGAGCAGCGTCGTGCGGGCCATCGAGCTGGTGGGGGGCAAGAGGGGCGAGGTGCAGTTGCTGCGGGCCGGGGAGGATGAAGGAGGCGCCGAGGCGCGCTTCAGGACCGACGTCCGCTTTCCAGAGCTTTCCGACGCCCTTCAGCCCGAAGAGGGAACCTTTCTCGCCCGACGGGCCCTCCTCAGGGGCGGTCGCGCCCGATCCTCGCTCCAGGGCCTGCAAATTCCCCTCGCCACCTATTCCGTCGCAGCGGCCCGGCTGCTCCGAATCCAGAGTCAGTTCGCGCAGATGGAGCTCCTGGACGATGCGCGCCAATTGGCCATGCTGGACTCCTGCACCTCCCTGGAGGCGCGCGATACGGCCATCGAGCTGTGCCGCGTCTTCGACGAGGCGAGGGCCCGCAGCCAGGAGCTGAGGGCAATGTCGCACCGACGGGAGGAGATCGAACGCCGATACGCCAACGCCCAGGAGGTCCTGGACCTCGTTCGGAAGGTGGCACCGGAGCCAGGGCTGGAGGCCGGGCTTGAGGCATCCTTAACGGGCCTGGCTCGCCGCATCGCCCGCCGGGAGCGAGCTCAGGACGCCCTGAACCGGCTCTTTGGGGGGCTCTCCGAGCCGGGGCTCCTGGACGGGGTTAAAAATGCCGTCGAGACGTTTGAGGAGCTCCTTCCGGACGAGGCTCGTCAGCGCATCCAGCAGCGGCTCCGAGAGGGGCTCCACTCGATAGAGGACGCCGTGGAGGAGGCTCGGGAGGAGCTCCGCGGGCAGGAGGAGGACGTAGGGGAGCGGGACCGCCTGGAGGCACGGCTTGGCGCCTTGCGCCGCCTGAAGCGCCTGTCCGGCTCTGCGGACGAGGAGGGCCTCCTGACCTACTGCCAGGAGGCCTCGCTCAACCTTGAATGGCTTGAGAAGAGCTACCCGAAGCTTGAGGAGCTCACGGGAGAATCGCTAAAGCTGCGCAAGCGGGCCAATGCGCTGGCCATGGCGTTGAGACACAGCCGTCAGGAGGCCGCCGCGGCGCTCTCGCAGCGGGTCAACGCCCTTCTGAAGGATCTGGCCATGGAGGGGACCTCCTTTGAGCTGCACCTGCGGGAGCTGGGGAAGCTGCGGCGGGACGGCGCGGATGAGGCGGAATTCGCCCTGCGCGACGGTACGAGGGTCGGGCGCGTTGACAAGATCGCATCGGGCGGCGAGCTGAGCCGCCTCTTGTTGGCGCTGCAGCTCTCGCTGCCCCAGGAGTGGACGCCGCCGACCCTGGTGTTCGACGAGGTGGAGGCCGGGCTGGGCGGAAGGGCTGCCGTGCTGTCCGGCATGAAGCTGAAGGAGCTGTCCCGAAACGCTCAGGTGATCTTGGTGACCCACGAGGCCTCCATCGCCGCGTTGGGGGACGCTCACGTCCTGATCCAACGCGCTGGAGGCGAGTCGCAGATCGAGCCGATAGAGGGGGAAGCGCGCGTGCGCGAGATCGCCCGCATGCTCTCCGGCTCACCCGACCTGACCGAGGCTCAGGAGCACGCCCGCAAGCTTCTGACGGAGGGCCCGTGGTGAGGAGGTAGGAATGAATTTTAGAGTTTGAAGGGCTGGTGACGGAGAAGAAGGGATAGGTATATAAAGCAACGGAGGGAGCTGACGCATATCAGCTCCCTCCGCCTTTAAATCAGTTTTCTGGCAGCGACCTACTCTCCCGTGTGTACCCCA
>NZ_DBHLDX010000016.1:0-34706 GCF_057312375.1 Fretibacterium sp. | reverse complement strand
ACGAGATGGTGCCGTCGCCGTTGTCCCAGCAGGAGAAGAGCGGGGTGTGGGCCAGGGCAGCCCCCGCAAGGGCCAGGACCAGGGCCACGGCCACGACGCAAGACAAGGCCTTTCTGTTCATCTTAAAAAAACCTCCTTAAGGTTAAGATGCGCAACCGTCCGATTCAACAAAGGTTATTCGCTGCAAACAAAAGTTAACTGAACACCTAAACTATACTCCGCCTTCTCGAAAGCTGTCAAGGCCGCAAGGGCAAATACCGTATTTTGCGCGAGGCGATGCTCCGCGTATTTCCCTTAGCTCAGGCTAAAGCCCCCGTCCAATGCGCCCGCGGCCCGCAGGAGATGCTCCCGGCGGCCACTGCCTTCCAAAATATAAAAAGGCAGAAGGATCCCCCTTGGACCCTTCCGCCTTCAGAGCGGCACGTGAACGCGTCACTGCACGATGCAGTTGATGATCTCCTTCGTATCCTCGATGATCTCAACGGTGACGTAGCGTTTCCGGTAACTCTGGAGAAATATCTTTTTCTCCACGTTCTGTCCCTTTTCGTCCCAAAAGGTGCAGCCTGGGCCTAGGGGCCCCGACACGAGCTCTCCGTTGACGCTCAGCGTCAGGTACTCACCTTCCGCATCGCTCCCTATCTCCTCGAGGATTCCCGTCACCTCCAGGAGCGAAGGCTCCGCCATCGCCGCCGCCTGGGAGGACAGTCCTAAGAGGAGCGCCAGCGCCAGCGCCCAGGCTGTCATCCCCCTGACGCTTCTCATCTTCAGCTTACTCATCCGTATCGCCTCCCCTCTCTACTTATATTGTGCAGGACACCTCTGCGTCCATCCCGCCGTTCAAGTCCAGGTCGCGCCAGTAGTCGTTGAAGGGGATGCCGTAGACGTAATCCGGCTGCGCCACCTCCGGGAGGGACAGGTTGAGCATGTTGTTGCCCACTCTTTGCCCACCGAGACGCTCCGCCACCTCATTGAGGGCACCCGCTCGCTTCTCCTCCACTGAGAGGAGCAGGCGTCCCCGCAGGCCCGTCACGCCCACGATCTTCAAGCCCTCCATCTCGATGCTCTTCATGGAGCCGTACCCCGTCTCCGCATCCAGGACATAGAGTCGGGCGATACCGCTATCGACCCTGGTGCAGGGAGCGTCTGCAGCTTTCTCCTGCTTGAAGGTCGGAACGAACAGGTTGCCATTATAGAGGTAGGGTGCCATTGATGGCTCTTCGGCCTCATACTTCCCCATCGCCTCCTCCATGCGGAAGAACCAGCCCTGAGCCTTTTCATTGAGGTTCAGGGAATGGCTTGCGGCGGCCTCGTTCTTTGTCGACACCTCCGGAAGGGTGCGCATGGCCAGGTCCTTCATGGAGGACGTCTCGGACAGGCGGTCCAATCGCAGCAGGAAGACGAACTGCTGCTCGTTCGCGACCTTCCGAGTTTTGTCGGTGCCAGACCCCGGCGCCAGTGTGTTGCAGGTGGCTCCCACGAGGGAGTTCATGCCGTCCCGCAGCCTGACCAGGCGGCGCAGGCGATAGTGAGAGGAGACGGGCTTCCCCATGTCCTTACCGCCCTTGTCCACGGTGTTCACCCGGAAAACGCTCCGCAGAGTCCAATCACTCACCTCGGTCCAAGTCAGGGCACCTTCGGAGTTGGTGGTAGTCAGAGTGCAGTTCAGGATGTTGCCTGAGCTGTCGGACGTAAAGAATTCGAACGTCTTATCCTTCTTGGACACCGGAACGATGGGAGCCAGGACCATCCCCAAGTCGGCGGGCGCCCCTGGGTGCTTCTCTAGCTTGCGACCATCCAGGCGGTTCAGAATCGAGCCGTCCCGCGGGTCCAGCACGTAGATGGCCTTCCCCTGATCGTCCCGGCCCAGATTGTAGCCCAGCCCGCCGGGCAGGACTCCCACCACGTCGTACTGGTCAGTCGAGACAGGGATCAGAGCCGCCGCCTGAAGGGTCAGGCCAAGGCTGCTGTAGTTGAAGTCCCGGTGGTCGCTTGCGCTGACCGGCGCCGCAGCACCCCAGCGACGCACGCTGTCCATGGGGTTCGGCTCCGGAGCGGCGTAACGCACGTTGTCCACAGCCCACAGGAACTGCGGCGTCGTCTTACGATTCGTAACGTCCACAGCGTAGATGCCGCTTCCGCCGTAGCCCGTAGTGGCCAGCAACACACTCTGCTGATCTGCGGAGTCCACCGAGCCCTCGGACATCAGCCCGTCCAAGGTCACCAAAGCCACAGAACGGTAGGAGTCCGCGGTGGTCCCGTCGCCGTTGTACCAGCGGCCCGCCGGATCGAACTTCATGGCCCGAATACGCCCCTGAAAGGCGTTGGGTGGGATGAAGGCCCAAAGTTCCGCCCCCGTGGCCTCGTCCAAGGCGTGCAGCATGCCGCGATTCGTCTGAAGGAAGATGTCGCTCGAGTCGGAAGTGCGGTCCACCTTCAGGAAGTTGGAGTGCTGGGAGTCCCCCAGAGGAGTGGCCTTCGTGTCCTGATCGACGTCCTTCGGCCGGTAGAGCCAGCGGCGGAAATCCACCACCTTGCCCTCCGGAACGTTCGCCAGCTGAGCGAACCGCTCCGACGATACCCCGCGCAGCTCCGTCACGCTCTGCCCCGGCGTGCCTGCGTCATAGAGCGGGGTGTAGATGCGGCGCGACGAACCCGCTCGGTCCATAAGGGTCCCTGCCCGCCAGATGCCCGCGTCCATACTGATCGCTCCCGTCCCCAGGAGGGAGAGGTCGTGGCAACTGAACTCGGCGGCCCACTGGTCGGCGAGCTGAGGATCGTAACTCAAAGCGTAGACCCGCCCCTCATCGATGTCCTCCTGCATGACGATCTTGGGCGAGCCCACGAGGCCGCCGCCCGACTTGGCGTCCTCGTTGATGAGCTTCAGCACGCTCAACATGCTCTTGATGAGCTTCGGCACGTCGTTGGCGAAGAGGGCCTTCTGGTTCTCGTCCTTGACCCAGTCGTCGCCCTGCTTCTTCGGCCGCCCATTTGCAGCGACCTCGTTGAGGGACTTGATCAGTTTCTTGGAGTTGGTGTCCGTGGCGTTTTCGTTCACGAAGCCCACCACCAGGGTGCGTATGCCTTTGTCCATGGCGTACGCCATTTCCTTCCAGCCGCTTCCGGTCTGCTCCCGGCCTCGCAGGGTATGGTTGGGCGCCACAGAGTTCCGGTAGAGCTCCAGCGCCGCTTCGGGCGCGGTACGAAGCTTCTTGCCGTTTAGTATCCCCTCCTGCTCGTCGTTGCCCGCCGTGAAGACCACCACCCAGTTGCTCTGGCAACTGCCCCGCACGGGGAAGAACCCAGCCCCCTTATTGAAGGGGAGACCCAGGGGTGAAAAGAAGTCGATGGCGCTGCCCACGGCCTGACCAGCCGTCAGCCCCTCAGATGTGGTGGAAGTAGTGAGGTTCAGGCGAGAATGCCCCTGCCGTTCGTTTGATGGGGCATAACGGATTGCATCGCACCCATCGATACCTCCGAAGAGGTCCTTTGCTCCTTGGAGGTAGTCGCGGGCATAGAGGGAGGTGGAGATGGGGGACTGGCCGTCAGCGAAGAGCTCTGGATTGTCGAAACGGCCGGGGTTATTGTGCTCCGTCACCGTTTCCACGCCGTCGATGTACTGCCGGAAGCCCGCGAGGTGGGGCGTGGGCTTGAAGCGGCCTGGAGCATCCTCCACGTAGAAGCGATCGAAGGGTGCCAGCAGGATCGCCCGATGCACGTGGTTCCACGTCCTCTTACCCGGGGGGGCGCTGTAGTAATCACGCAACACACCGATATAGGCGTACGAGGAGTGCCCGTAACTCTGATTGGCGGAGCCGATGGCCCAGTCCGGAAGTCTTCCGTATTTAAAGACTCCATTCATATCATAGTCCGGGTACTTGTAAACGTCCGCCAGCAGCTGTCCCGGTGAATCATCCTGGATGTTGGTGGCAACAGCAATGTTCATATTGGAGAGCAACTCCGCGTTCTCCGGCTCCGTCAGGCGCCACAGAACGAGCTTCATCATGTACATGCGGCTGTCGTTGGGCACCAGCTGGTCGTAGGCATTCATGCTGGGGTGGAAGTTCTTCGGAGCGTAAGGGGACCCGTTGTAGTGCGGGTAGCCGGTGACCTTCATGCCGTCTCTGACACCCGCCGGCAGTCTGCCGTTCTTGAACGTCAGGAAGTATGGGTTGCCCGGCTTGGAACTGTAATAGCAGTCCGCGCTCCCGATCTCGTTGTTGCTGTTGTCCAGGTCCCGGCCCCAGCGGGTAGCTTTCGCAACAGTCCAGTCGTTCACGGGATAGGATCCCATGCCGAAGGTACACTCCTTCAGGTAGTTGGCGAACTCGACATCCTGCCCCGGCTTCAGCACAAACCCCCCCCCATCCTGAGTGGCCAGGGGCATAATGCCCTTGGGGGTGAACACCATCTGAGATCCCACGTCCAGCAGGAACAGCACGTTGGGGATCGGAATCTCAATGGGTACCGTCACGGGGTAATCCGTCTTCGGGTGGACACGCACCTGCGCCGCCTCCGCCCGCGGAGCGCCGCAGGCCAGGAGCACCAGGGCCACGAGGCAGGCGGACAGCGCGCGCGGCGCGCGCGGATGGAACCGCAAAGCTGTCATGAGAAGACCTCCTTTGTAAAGTTGCAAACTCAAACAAGCATAAACCCAAAACGGGGACGTAACGAAAAAACCGTCGGCTGATTCGGCAGCGACGCGGGCTTCACCTCCGCGAGGGGATCATCACGTAGAACATCTCTTCAAAGCGGCGCACGGGCCGCGCCCGCCCCTCTCGAAAGACGTCGGCCCGGATGAGGTAGGCGCCGAAATTTCGGTAAAAGCTCAAACGCTTTTCGTCGTTCACCGTGCCGCCACCACCCGGACCGCTGCCACCGGCATTGCCGCCGCCGCTGCTCGCTCCGGAGTTCTCGGTACTGTAGCTCTCGATCCATTGCTGAAGGGACTTGGACGCGTACTCGGCGGCAGGCATGATGGAGGGGGGGAAGTCCGCGTCGGGCACGAAGCCCTTGACGTCTTGTGGCTTGTAGTTCGCGTCGAAGACCTGAAGCCGGATGAAGG
Organism: Fretibacterium sp.; assembly: GCF_057312375.1. Lineage (NCBI taxonomy): Bacteria > Thermotogati > Synergistota > Synergistia > Synergistales > Aminobacteriaceae > Fretibacterium > Fretibacterium sp. Next base: position 29,644 of record NZ_DBHLDX010000016.1, on the reverse strand, counting down.
TGCGAACGTGATCCGAGCCCCAGCGATCCGCGGGGAGGGGGATATCCCGGCTCAACAGAGCCGTGAGGGGCGCTGCTGCCACAACCCGCAGATCTTCGGTTCCACGGATGGTGAAGTAGTCCTTACTGACCGGTTCCCCCTGACCGTGGAGCACCGTACCGCCCTGGGGGCTGAGGTCGTCGCTGCGGCGGATGTTCTCCGCCACGATGAGGCCCTTGGTCTGCTCGATGAGGCCCCTCGCGTCGATGTCGACAGCGTAGCTCCCCCTTGAGAAGATGTCCGTCACATGCATATAGTGGGCCAGCGTGAGGATCGCGACCGAGATCGCTGCCCCCACCAGGACGATGATGAGTGCCGTGGGCAGAACAAAGCCCCGTCTGCGCCCGCAAGACTTCCCTATGAATCCGAATGTCGTTGTCAATTCCGTATCCTCCATGCTCTGTTCTCCACCAGAATGCGGCGGTCCTTCCCCCCGATGTCCGGCGCACCGTCGGGCCACCCCGCCGGGCGGAGGGGAGCAGCGCCCTGACGGTCCGCGTTGATCCCCTGGACCGCCAGAGCCATCTGGAGGATGCGCGTCCTGGGGTTGAAGCGAAACCACACCCCCGCGACGTTCCTTGCCAGCACGCGATGCGTTCCTCCACCTTGCAGGACGTCCGGCTCCAGCTGGGGCGGCATGACGTAGAACTCCTGAATCAGCTCTTCGTTCACCACGCGCAGCCGCGAGGCCCGCACCGCGTGAAGTTCTTCGAACCCCCGAAGGGGACTGCCCAGAAGGATATGAGCGGCCTCGGCCCCCGGCGCGATCTTGACCACGGCGCGACTGCCGCCGCCCTCCAACCTCTCAACGTAGAGCGGCAGCCCGAAGCTCGGCAGCGTTACCCACTGATCCTGCGACACCGGAAGGACGCCCCCGTCCGCGCCGCGCAGGGCGAGCCTTTGTCCGCTCCAGTACCCTACGTCCATCGACAGTTGTTGGAAGTTGATCCATGACTCATAGCTGCCCGTGGGCTGCTTCATCTTATCCGCGCCACCGCTCCCGGCCACGTCCGGACTGATCACCCGCCCCAACGGAACGGACCAGGCGAAGTAGAGCTCCGGACCACAGTAATAACCGTCCGCATCCGGCGCCGTGATGCGCCCGGCGGGCTGCCTCACGTCCCCACTGGCCACCGTCACAGGCCCACCCCACGCACTGCCCCACGCCCCCATAGAGGACATGACGGAGGCGTTCGGCTGGCTACCGACCGCCGCAAAGGACGCCGCAAAGGCACCACTGCCGGCGGCATTGTTGGGCAGGCCCAACCCGATGCTGCTGAAGGGCGAGGACAGGGCGCCGAAGGCCCCCTCAATCTCCGCCCTGGCAATGGCGTAGTCCTCCGTCTGCCACTGGCTGGAGAAGTACATCGCGAGCGCCGAGAACACAGCGCCCATGACGATGCCGAAGATGATCAGCACGATAAGAATCTCAACCAAGGTGAACGCACGTCTTCTCATAAGTTCCGGCCTCCTGGCTGGCGGGCTTGAAAGCGGCCTCCTGCGCCCCTCGGCGCAGCAAAAAGCCCACTTCCAAAAACCCCGTCTCGCATACTTCTTTAAAATCACAATCATGATAATACAAAAAAGGCTCAAAGGGAAGGTTCTCTATGAGGCTTAAGATTCATTTTTTATCTGACTCAAAGAGCCGGGGAAAAAATCGTAAAATCAGGACGCAGTCCGTCATTTCAAGGTTTTTCAGTGATTGCTCTCCCCTTGCCACAAAGGACTATCTCCTCAAAACTATTGGCAGAACGGACTGAACCACAGTAATGCCTTTCTACTATTCTTTATGAACCTTAAGATTCAATTGACAAAAGTCTTGATGCCTTTTACCATAGATTGCAGGATATAATTGAGGAATCCTCGGGGAATCCCCGCGGAGAAAGGGAGGATGACATGAGAGCGAATACAGGCGCCGGGATGACGGCGGCAGCGATAGCGATAAAGAGGGGTAAGCGACGTGGCGCCTCCATGGTGGAGGCTCTGATCTTGATCGTCGTGGTGATGGTGGTCATCGGCGGGCTCTTCAACAGTATCGGTGTTTCCATGCGCCTACGCAGTCACTCCCAGATGGACTTGGACGGCTACATGACGGCGCAGTCGCTGTTTGAAGCGCTAGCCTCGACCGACCCCAGGACCATCACCAATCAAAGCAGCCTGACATCGGCCGTCCAAGCGGCGGCCAAACAGCTTGGAGGCACGACGAGTGGAGGAAAACTCCACATCCGCGCCTTTCAGCTCACCCCAACCTATATTGAGGAAGATGGCTCTCGAGTCATCCGCCTGAGCCTCGCAATGGACGGGGCGGCCGGGAGGAAGGCGCTGACCTTCACCAGTGGCATGAACGCCTACGCCCAGGACGGCGTGCCGGACAGACCCTACAGGCGGCAACTCTACGACCTACCCTAAGGAGTTTGCCAGGGCGCTCAGAGGAAACGATCAGCGACAGTTTTTTATCATGGAGGTCTTTTCATGAACGACATCTCGCTGCAACATAGCGCCACAACGGAGACCAAACGCCGAAGGTCCGGCGCGATGGTCCGAAAGACGACAGGGCTGGTCTGCGCCCTACTGGCGGTGGTGACGAGTGTGGACATCAGCTCCTCGGCCAAAGAGCTCATCGCGGCGCGGGGCCTCACGGACCTCTGGGTCAGCGACGCCTATCGCTACTGCCCGAAGGGGAACAGGCTGGCCATAATACGGGAGGGCATACCGGACGAGGGGGGCCCGTGGGACGAGGTGCGGGTCGGGGACATGACCGTCCGCATCCCCCGCAACAAGCGCTATCAGAACGACGTCCCCCGCATCGTGAGCACGACCTTGGCGGGCACGGAATGTCTCGCTGTGGCGGGCGAGATAGAGAAATAGGACGTCGGCCCTGAGCCGGCGCAAAAAACAAAGGATCGGGGGGGCCTTTAACAGGCCCCCCCGATCCTTTGCGCTCTCTCCACCTGCACTGCGCGAGGTACCCGCAGCGCGCACTCTGTCCGGCCATCGCAGGGAGCGTCCAGCCCCTGTTCCCGAAGCCACTCCTCGCCCGGATGGTGCCCCAGCGCCAGCCACGAGGCCGCCTGCAGGTGCAGGCACTTGACGTGGACCGAGCCGCCGCCCCGCACCCCGCCGACGCCCCCGCGGGCCAGGGCCTCCAGCATGGGAGGGCACGACGCCCGCAGGGCCTTCAGGCCCCGGCCTCCCAGCAGCCCCAGCCGCAGCAGGGCGTGGAGGCGGCTGTAACGCAGCCACGCCTCCGGCGCGCGTTCCGTCAGCCACGCCTCCAGCGCGCTCACCCCTCCGGCGGACTCCGCCGCGCCCGCCCGGCGGCTCAGGTGCGGACAGGTCAGCCAGAAGGTCGTTGGGAAGGGCTTCAGCTCCCCGCCCGTCCTGGAGAGGGGCGCGCAGACCAGCACGCGGAGGCCGCCCAGCGGACAGGGCGCGGCCCCGCCCAGGACGACCGAGGGATCGAACCGGTGCCCGGCCATCTGGCGACACACCCGCTCCAGTTCCGCCTCCGTCAGCGGCGCGTAAAAAAGGGGAGGCGTCCGCCTCCCCACAGGGTCGAAATAAACCTTCACCACAGAAGCCGTGCCTCAGCCACGCGGGCGCCCGCCGCCACCCGGCTTTCTGCGGCCGGACCGGGGGGCGCCCGACTTGCTCGACTTACTGTTCAGGTCCGCGATCTTGGCCTCGCTCACCTTCAGGAAGGAGGCCATCTTCTTCTCGAAGCTGTCCTTCTCGTCGCGAGAGAGCGGCACCTGCACCATGGGACGTTCCTCCACCTTCTTCAGGGAGAGGTCGATGCGCCCCTTGTCGTCGATCTTGATGACCTTGGCCTTGACGTTCTGCTGCAGGGAGAGGACGTCCTCAACCTTCTTGACGAAGTTAAAGGACAGTTCGGAGATGTGGATCATCCCCCGCTTCCCGGACTCTGTCAGGCTGACGAACGCCCCGTAGGGCATGATCTGCGACACGACGCAGTCCACCAAGTCGCCCACCCTGACCGAAGAAGTATCCTCCCTCTTCTCCTCGCTCATTTGCAACACAAACCCCCATTTAGTGAGTTAAAGTATCGGGCGGCAGGCCCGCCCGTCACACCCAGAGCCACTCCAGCTTCGCCCCAGCACCGAGGCGTCTAGCGAGGAACAGCCCTGCCGGCTTGAAATGCCGGCTGCGAGGATTATACCAGATAAACAGCGTTCCACGCTGCCGGTTCAGGGCCAATTTTACCACAGCTCCCTCGATTAGGGGACCGTACCACGCCAGCACCGCCACGCCCGGCAGGTTGGGCCGGGGTGTCCGCGCGGTGAGCCGGTTGCCCCGCTCCTGGGGAAGGGCCAGGACCCGCCGTAGCCCGTCCTTTGACCGGACGCTGCGAACGAGGGACATCCGGGCCGCGGCCGCCGTGGGGACCCGTCGCCGCACCCTCTCCCCGCGCACCCGCACCAGATCCCGCGAGAAGCGAAAGCCCCGGCTCGAGCACTCGAGCCCGCCGCGGAAGGACAGGAGGGCGGGGGCCCTCACCTGCATCCGGGTGCGCATCGGGTGGACCTCTGCCCCCCTCCGCAGCGTTCCCACCGCGGGGGACTCCATGGCTGGCGTGCCGCAGCGCACCCTCAGGCGGCCCAGGACGTGGCGGGCGAAATAGCTCCGAATCTCCTCCAGAGCCACCGCCCTACTCCTCCCCCAGGGAGGTCAGCGCCTTGCGTATCCGGCCAAAGGGCTCCAGGAGCTCCATGGTCCTCGCGGCGTCCGTCAGCAGGGAGGCGGTCTGTTGCACCTCGTCCTGCCGCACGCCCTCGGAAAATGTGGCCCGAAGGGGGGCGCTCACCGCGTCCGCCTGGATCAGCACGACGTTCGCGCCCCCCATGGGCTCCACGCTGCCGGCGCTCTCGAGGGGCGCGTGGGTCGAGGCGGAGAGCACGACACACTTCGCCTTTTCCAGGGCCTTGATCGGAGCCAGCAGCTCCTCCGCGTCGCAGATCCATAGCTGCGGCTTCGTCTCCACCGCCCCCAGCAGGCTCTGCAGGATCAGCTCCTCCCGGAGGTAGACGTCCAGCGCGCTGCCGTAGAGGATACGCTCCAGCTTCGTCGGACGGATCGGGTCCGTGTACCGGAAGTCCAGGGGAATCCCCCGAAGGTCCACCACCAGCGAAGCGCCGCGGAACTGGCCCTCCTCGCCGTCGATCACGATGTAGCCCAGGCCGTTATTCGACGCCATCACGCAAACCCCACCTCCAGCTCCTTCGCTCCATCGACCCGCTGCGCCGTCTCAGGCATAGAATTCAAAGCCCTTATCCTGGGTCTTCGCGGCAACCGCCTCATGAGGCGCCTCGGCCTCCGCTTCCCCTGCCGGCTCGGAGCGCTGAAAGGAGTCCTGGGCGTCACGCCTGCGGCCCTCTCGCTCCTCCTCGTCGGTGCGGCGGCGCACCTTCCGCACCCCGGCGGCTGCCTCGTTGGCCTGAACCATCTGCGTGCGCCTCAGGCTGTCGCGGACCACCTCCTGTCCCTGCCCCGTATCCTGGGCGGCCGCGAGGGCATTCCGCGTCAACTGAGCGCTGTTCTCAACGTTAAACTGCGACATCAAAAGGCTGATCGGCTGGACCATTCAAGCACCTCCTAAGGCTTTGGGCGCGCGCCGCCTCCGCCGGAGGACGCCGGCCGCGACCTCGCACTATAGCGGTATGGACAGGACGACGTTTAGCTTTTTGGGGCCTTTCCGGCGGGCCGATAGTCGAAGGGCTTGAGCGTCACGGCGCCCTCATCCGCGACGAAGGCCGTGTAGCGGCAGATCTCGCGCACCAGGTACGTGAGGCCGCGAATGGTGATCTGAACCCCCGGATAGCAGATGTCCCGGACGCGGACGATCCCGCTCTCGTTCAGGACGTCCAACTCGTGCTGGATGTCCCTGATCTCCACGCTCATGCTCTCCACGGCAGCCTGAAGCTGAAACTTCATCTTCACCAGGCTCATCAGCATACCCCGCTTCTGGCTGTCCATCTGACCCGACGCCTCCAGCTTCTTCAGGAAGAGCAGGTTGGGCTCGATCTTCTCCAGGTTCTCGTTGCACCGGTCCACCTCGGCCAGGAGGACGCGCCTCCGCTCCATCAGGGTCGGCGGGAAGCCCACGACGACCTCCGTCCTGGTCCCCATCTCGCTGCCCAGCACCTGACAGGAGAACTCCATGCCGCACTCGATGCGTCCTCCGGCTACCTGGGACTTCTGGCCGCCGAGGACGATGACCGACTGCTTCGCGTAGATGCGGCTGTGCAGGATGGCATTCTTCACCGTGATCGTCCCGCCGCTGCGGATCGTCGCCTGGTCCGCGAAGCCGATGTTCACGTCGCCCTCGGCCCGGATGGTGGCCTTACCCATGCCCCGGACCCCTGCGTTGATGGTCACGGCGGACTCGCTGTACACCTCCGCGCCCTCCACCATCTCCCGCACGTCGATGTTGCCCTTGGCGATGACGTGAAAGCCCTCCCGCACCGACCCGTTGATGCGGACCGCGCCGGTGAAGTCGATGCTCCCCACGCTGAAGTCCACGTCACCCCCGACTTCAAGCTCCGGCAGCACCACCAGCTTGCCGCCCTGGTTCTTCAGCTGACCCTCGACCGTCGCCACAAGGGACAGGGGGTTCTCCTCCGACGGCGCCAGCCCCTCCCCGAAGGAAAAGTCCACGTCCTTCACCTCCGCGGCGGCGAGCGTCGTGCCGATGACGGTGGAGCCATTTTTGCCGGGGACCGCCGCGTGCTTCACAGCCACCACCTCGCCCGGGTGGACGTTGATCAGCGCACTGCGGCTCCAGAAGTCGATCTTCTCCCCCTCCCGGATCTCGGGCGGCTTGTCCGGGTCCAGGATCAACTCGATCCGGGCGTTCTTTCCCTCCACAGGGGGGACGCCGCGGGCCACCGCCACGTAATCGTCCGAAAAGCGACGGCTCACGAGGTCCTCGATGGCGGCCTCGTCGATCCCAAAGGCTACGTTCCTGGCCTCCAGCGCGCGGCGAACGCCCTCCGCCGTGGGCCAGGGCTTCGTGAAGAAGGGCGGCTCCAGCAGGACGAAGGCGGTCATGTTGTCCTGCGCGAGCTTCACGATCACCTCCGCGTCCCGCTCCGCCAGTGGGTCCCGCGGGGCAATCTTGCAGGGCTTCTCGCCCTTGGTGCGGATAAAGGCCTCGGCAACCCTCAGGTCGTACTTGCGCACCCCCTGCTTCCTCAGGAGGTCGGCCACGTCGTTCTGGGTGAAGTCCCTATCGGAGGCGGAGAGCCAGATACCCTGCTCATTCGCCTCCAGCTTCAGCTTCGCATCTCCCACTGCACACCCTCCCTGCCGCACCGCTCGAACGCCGGCCTTTGAGGCCACGCCGAAACCGGTTCAAGGCCGTCGAACGGCCCTCCGGGACTCCGCGCCCTGGAGCGTCGCCCGCAGCGCGCTCAGCGCGTGTCCATGGATCTGGGAAACGCGTGACTCCGTCACGCCCAGCACGCGCCCGATCTCCTTCAGCGCAAGCCCCTCGTAATAGTAAAGGGACAGGACCTGCTGCTCCCTCTCCGTGAGCTGCTTCATCGCAGCGACGAGCTGTTCCCGATCGCCCTCGAACTCGAGGCGCTCCTGCGCCCCCTCCCGATCATCGGCCAGCGTGTCCTCAATGGCAACCTCACCGTCCTCAAGGACGGAAACCTCGTCGAGGGAGGCGATGTAACTCCGACTGGCAAGCTCCTGAGCCTCGAGGTACGTCCGCTCATCGACGCCCATCTCCTGCATCACCCAGTCGTCCCGCAGGCGCCCACGGTCCCTCAGCACCCTCTCCATCGCCCGGTTGAGGCGCTGCACCTTCTCCCGGCCCGTCCGGGAGAACCAGTCGCACTTGCGCAGCTCATCCAGCACGGCGCCCCTAATGCGCGGAACGGCAAACGTCTGAAAGGAGAAGCCCTTCGACAGGTCGAAGCGCTCGATCGCGTCGAGGAGGCCGAAGATTCCGAAGCTCAAAAGGTCCTCGTAGTCCAAGCCGGACGGCGGCGTCACCACCATCCGGCCCACTACATACTTGATCAGGGGCAGGTAGCGCTTCACGATCCGCTCCCGGCACCCCTCGGAACGGGTCTCAGCGTACTCCTTCCACAATGCCAATGCCGCATCGGCGGCCTCAGGGCACAAGGCGTCACCTCCACCATGAAACACAGGAACCGGGCGCTGGTGTCAGAGCTTGGCCCTTCAGATCTCCGTGACGCCCTTCCCCAGGGTCTTGATCTTCAGCATCCAGCTCTCCGTCGAGAACTCCACCGTCCGTCCCTTGTTGCCCCCCGTGTCCGAGGCGACCAGGACGATGCCCATCTTCGAAAGCGCCGCCGTCGTCTCCTTGACGTTCTGGGCGCCGACGGACAGGAAGGCGGCCGGGGCGCCGGGGAGCGCAAACATCTGAGCTCCACCCGCGATCTTCGCCTTGATGCGGGCTTTCGAGGCCCCCTTCTTAATCATCTCGTCGATGATCGCCGGCACGGCCGTGTCCGCGAACTTTCCCACCTTCTCAAGGCCCTGAGCCCCGCGGCTGTTGGGGAGCATGATGTGGGCCATCCCGGCGACCTTGGCGACGGTGTCGAAGACCACGAGGCCGATGCAGGAGCCGAGGCCAAGGGTCACCAGCTTCGCAGGCGCGTTGGCGACCACCAGGTCGGCCATTCCAAGCAGGTAGCTGTTCTCCATATTTAGAGCACCTGCAGCTTTCTCAAAAGCAACTCAAGGGCTTCCGGGTCCGGGAGCATGATGATGTTGCCGGAGATCGGCTTGTCGCCCGTTTCCTCGACCTTCAGCTCCGTGTTGACCATCAGGGCCGTCTCGCCCATCTGGCCGAAGATGGAGGCCACGACGTCCAGGATGGAGGAGAGCATGTCGTGGGCCACGCCCGGCACGGAGATCTGATGCTGCGTCCCGATCAGGAGGTTGATGGCGTTCAGGAAGGAGCTCAGGATGATGTTGCCCACCTCCGTCAGAGCGCTATCGCTCATCTCCTGCGGAAGCTCCTTCGGGATGTTGTCCGCCCCGAACTGCTGCTTCAGGAGGAGGTTCACCATCAGGTCCGCGTCCTCCTCCTTCTGGATGAAGATGAGGCTGCAGCTGAACTCCCCCAGGGAGCGGACGAAGACCGCCGCCATCTGCTGATTGGGGTCCCCGTAATGGCCGGCGAGGTCGTAGATGGAGACCAGCTCCGCCTTCGGCACGTCCATGTCGATCATGCACGAAAGGAGCTTTGAGAGCGCCGTCGCCGCGTTTCCGGTGCCGATGTTGCCGACCTCCCGGATAGCGTCCAGCTGCATGTTGTTGAAAGAACTCAGGTCAAGCATGGCCACTCACCGCATTAGCCCTTGGTGGAGTAGAAGGAGGCCACGTCCAGGATCAGCGCCACGTTTCCGTCGCCCAGGATCGTCCCGCCCGTGATCCCGTCGATCTTCGACAGGAAGCTCCCCAGGGACTTGATGACGATCTCCTGCTGACCGATCAGCTCGCTGACGATGAAGCCGATCTTGTTCTTGCCGATCTTCACCACCACGACGGGGTACTCCTCGCGGTCCTGCTCGATGCCGTCCGCGCCCAAGACGTCGCCCAGGTCGCTCAGGGAGAGGACCTCGCCCCGCAGGATCGTGGCCGGCGCGCCGTGCACCGTCTTGATGTTCTCCTTCCTGACCAGGATCGTTTCCTCCACGTTTTCGAGGGAGATGGCGTAGGTTTCATCCCCCACCTTGATGAGCAGGGAGAGGACGATGGCCAGCGTCAGGGGCAGGCGGATGTAGACGTGAGTCCCCTCGTTCTTCTTCGTCACGAGGTCGAACTGTCCGTTCAGCGCCTCCACCTTGCTCTTGACGGCGTCCATCCCCACGCCGCGCCCGGAGAGGTCCGTCACCTCCTTGGAGAGGCTGAAGCCCGGAAGGAGGACGATCTGGACGGCTTCCTCGTCGCTCATGGAGGCAGCCTGCTCCGGCGTGATAATGCCGCGCTCGACGGCCTTGGCCTTCACCCGGTTCGGGTCGATGCCCGCGCCGTCGTCCGACACCTCGATGACGACGCCGCTGCCCTCCTGATAGGCGGAGATCTTCAAGGTGCCCTTCTCGGGCTTGCCCAGTGCCTTGCGGTCAGCAGGGCGCTCGATGCCGTGGTCCATGGAGTTTCGGATCAGGTGGACCATCGGGTCCCCGATCTCGTCGATCACGGTGCGGTCAAGCTCCGTTTCCTCGCCCTCGAGCACCAGCTCGACGTTCTTCTGCAGCTGTTTGGAGAGGTCACGGATCAGGCGCGGGAATCGGTCGAAGGTGAAGGACACGGGGACCATGCGCAGCTTCGTCACCAGCTCCTGGATGTCGCCCGATATGCGGCCCAGCTGGGACAGTGGCTCGTCGAACTCCCTGAGCCGCGCTTCCTGCACCAGGCGCTCGATGCGGGCCCTGCTGATCACGAGCTCGCCCACCAGGTTCATCAGCTTGTCCAGCCGGCCGATGTCCACGCGCACCGTCTGGCTGGCCTTCTTCGCCGCGCTCTCCTTCTTCTGAGCTGCGGCGCCGGCAGGAGCCGCGGCTGCAGGAGCAGGGGCCGCAGGCGCGGCAGGAGCAGGGGCGGAGGTCGACGCCGCAGTCGGGGCCGCGGCGGGGGGGGGCGCAGCGGCAGCGACCTCAGCCACCGGGGCAGGGGCCGGCGCCGCCTTGATCTCCTCCACGTCGGCGGAGGCGATGTCGCTGATCTTCTCCACCGCCTTCTTGATGTCCTCCGCGGACTCGGAGGAGGCGAGGTAAACCATGAAGTCGAGGTCGAACTGCTCGTTCTCAAGGCCCTCGACGGAGGGCTCCGTCTTGAAGAGGTTGCCCAGCTCCTCAAGGCGGTTGACAGCCATGTAGGCGCGGGCCGCCTTCAGGAGGCAGTTCTCCTTCAGCGTGACGCGAACGCTGAAGGCCGTCATCTTGAGGTCCTTGGCCTCCATGACCCACTCCGCCTCCTGCTGGGAGAGCTCCGAGGCAGCAGCGGCAGCGGGTTCGGCGGCAGCGGCGGGCGCTGCGGGTTCTTCGGACGACATTGGGGCCTCGCCGCGGAACTTCGCCACCATCTGCGAAACGTCGATGTGCGCGTCGTTTCCGCCGTTCCGGATGGAGTCCACCATGTTCTGCAGCGTGTCCAGGCCGGAGAACAGAAGGTTGATGTCCGCCTCGGCAAGCGGCTTCGTTCCCTTGCGCGCCGCGTCCAGGCGATCCTCCATCGCATGGGTCAGCCCCATCATCTGGTTGAAGCCCATGGTCCCCGCCATCCCCTTCAGCGTGTGGGCGGCGCGGAAAATTTCGTTGATGACGTCCATATCGACCATGTTCTTCTCCAGGGCCAGCAGGAGGTCGTCCAGCCTCTGAAGGTTGTCGTCCGTTTCATCCAGGAAAGCGCCAAGGTACTGGCTCATGTCCATATCCGTCATGATCTACCATCCCCAAACTCGTGATATCCAAAAAAACCTGTGCCGGAACGCCGGCACGTTCAAAAAACGCAACGTCCCTCCCCCGCGGGCCTCCGTCGAGGGTCCGGCAGCTCGGCCAAAGCTCTCCGGGCCGTTATTTCACCGCTCTGATCAGGGCGTCGGGGATCTCGTTCAACGGGAGCACCTCGTCCACGATGCCCGCCTCCGCCGCCACCTTCGGCATCCCGTACACCACGCAGGTCTTCTGCGACTCCGCGATCACCCACGCGCCCTTGCGATGCAGGATCGTGGCCCCATCGGTCCCGTCGCGCCCCATCCCCGTCAGGACGACGCAGACGGCGTTTCCGCCGAACTCGTCCGCCACGCTCATGAACATTATATTCGCTGCGGGCTTGACAGACAACACCGGAGGTGCATCCAGGAGCTCGCACACCACCGCACCGTTCCTGCGCTTGAAGATGAGGTGGCTCCCGCCCGGCGCGATGACCACCAGCCCCGGCTTGAGCTCCAGGCCATCCGTCCCCTCCGCCACCTTCAGCGACGAGGCTCCGTCCAGCCGCTTGGCGAAGGAGGCCGTGAAGCCCGGCGGCATGTGTTGCGTGACGACGATGGGGACGGGGAAGTTCCCCGGCAGCTTCGGGATCAGCTCGGACAGCGCCATAGGGCCTCCCGTGGAGGAGGCGATCGCCACGATCTCCCGCCGACGGGCCGACGGGCGCGGCGTCTGGGGCGCCGCAGCCAGCGACTCCAGGAGCGGTCGGGGCCGCTGCCGCATCGCCTCCGCTCCGCCCACTCCCCGCGCCAGCGAACGGACGGAGGCCGTACTGGCTGCCACCACCTTTTCGATCAGCTCCGATCCGACGCTGCGGATGTTCAGCGAGATGGAACCTGACGGCTTGCCCACGAAGTCCACGCACCCCAGGGACAGCGCCTTCATCGTGGTCTCCGCGCCCTCCTGGGTCAGGCTGCTGACCATGATGACCGGAAGCGGGGTCGTCTTCATGATCCGCTCCAAGGCCTCCAGGCCGCCCATGTTGGGCATCTCGACGTCCATCGTCACGATGTTCGGCTTGAGCTCCTTGATCTTCGCCAGGGCGTCCACACCGTCCCGTGCCGTCCCGACCACCTCGATGCGGGGGTCCGACTTCAGGATGTCGCTCAACATCTGCCGCATCAAGGCCGAGTCGTCCACCACCAGCACCCTGATCCTCCCGCTCCTGTCAATAGAAGACGTCATATCACGAACCTCGCCCGCTCAATTCCTGCTGTCGGATGAAAGCGCCCATCAGCTTCTCCGTGAAGGCAGGAAGCCCCTCGTAGACCAGGCCCGCCGAAATCCGCCCCGTTTCGTCCTTCAGGGTCTTCACCATGTCGCAGATGACGAAGAACTCCGTGCCAGAAACGGCCATCTGCAGGAGGTAGCGTGCCCTGAGGCGACACATGTCCGCCTGCTCCTTCTGGATCAGGGCACCCACTCCCCCCAGGCTGATGTCGTTCAGGAGGAGGGGAAACCAGGCCTGGGTCGGGGCCGGCAGGGGCGCCCCCCGCCTCGCGGCCTCAGCCGCCTCGTACTCCGAGTTCACCTCCAAGAGGTACGCCCGCGCCTTGATCCCGCAGGGCACGCGGACGAACATGCGCCGCTGCACCCTCTCAAGCGGCGCACCGAGCCGAAGCCACACCAGAGGGATGGGGACGTTGACGACCGTGCGCACGATCTCCGCCGGGCTCTGGTAGAAGCAGGCGTTGCCCTCCAGGCGCAGCGAGAGCTCCAAGCTGCGGGCCACGGGGAGGAGTGCCCCCTTGAACATGGGGTGCGCCATCCCCAAGAGCGGCCCATCGTTCTCCTTCGCCGGCTCGACGTCCTCAAGCCTCGAGGCGTACTTTCCCTTGTAGAGGCCGGTCGAAAAGCTCAACTCCGCCTTGGCGCCGATGAGGGAGTTGATCAGCTTTAAGTTCTTGTCTTGATCCTGTTCTGTCGCCATCGTCATTTCTCCATGAAAAAGCCCCGTGCCAGCCTCGCAAAAAAGGACCTCAGCCCCCTCGTTTCGGGCGGCGCCGTCCTCTCCTCTCCCCATTGAAGCAGCGCTTCCGCCAGCTCTCCGACGCAGCGCGACGCCGACGAGTAGGGCGAGGCGCGGTAGAATATCCCTCGGCCGCGCACCGCCCGCTCGACGCACGCATCCCGCAGCACGCAGCCCAGGTAGGAAGGAGAGCGCCCTAAAAACCGCGCGGACGCCCTGCGGATCCGGTCCGCCACGTCCAGCGCCTCCGCCCTGCTACTCGCCATGTTGACGACCAGCAGGAGCTCTCTGCCCGCCTCCGCAGGCCCCAGGGACTTGATGACCCCGTAGGCATCCCGCACCGAGGTGGGCTCCGGCGTCGTGACCAGGAGCGTCAGGTCCGCCGCATGAGCGAAGGCCAGCACCCCGTGGTGGATGCCCGCCCCCGTGTCCAGGATCAGCACGTCCGCACGGGATTCAAGGTCCTCCAGCGCGCCGAACACCCGCTGCAGTGCGTCGTCGTCGAGGTCCGCCATGGCCTTCAAGCCCACGCCCCCCGACAGCAGCGTCACGCGCTCCTCCCGCGGAACGGGCGTCAGCACCTCCGTCAGGCCGCGGCTGCCCTCCACCAGGTGCGACAGGTTGTGCTGCGGGCTGACCCCGCAGAGGAGGTCCAGGTTCGCGAGGCCGAGGTCCGCGTCCATGACGACGACCCGCCTGCCGCGATCCGCCATGGCGCAGGCCATGGACAGCGCCAGGTTGCTCTTTCCCACGCCCCCCTTTCCGCTGAGGACGGCGACGGTCCGCAGGCGGCCCCGCCGGCGGATGGCCTGACGCTTCTCCTCGACGAGGCGGCGAAGCTCCCCGGCCTGATCCCCGGCAGCGTTCATGCCGTCAGGCGCTCCCCTTCCGGCGTCATCAGGAAATCCGCGATGCGGGCGCCCGTAGCCACCTCGATGTCCTTCGGCACGTTCTGCCCCGCCGTCAGGAAGGACACCGGAAGCCCCATCTCCTGCTGGACGTTGAAGATGGCCCCATAGCTAACCGTCTCGTCCAGCTTGGTGAAGAGCAGGTGCGAGATCGGGATGTCGGGCAGACGCCTCGTCACGTCCAGCATGTCGCGGTACTTCATGTTCGCTGCCAGCACCAAATGCACCGCGTCCGGCTGAAACGCGTCGTAGAGGGACTCGAAGACCTCAAGGGTCCTCGCATCCCTCTGGGCGCGCCCCGCCGTGTCCAGCAGGACGAGGTCGGCGCCCTCGTGCCCGCTCAGGATGGACCCCAGCGCCTCCGCCTCGAAGACGACCTCGATGGGCACCCCCAATATCTTAGCATAGGTGCGCAGTTGATCCACCGCGGCGATGCGGTAGGTGTCGCTCGTGAGGAGCAGGACGCTGCGGTGCTCCAGGAGCGCCTGAATGGCCGCCAGCTTGGCGATGGTCGTAGTCTTCCCGACCCCCGTGGAACCCAGCAGCATCACCTTACGCCCTCCCACGGCGTCCCCGCCGTCGTCCCCGGAGCAGGCGATCTGCAAGGCCAGCCAGTCCGTGAAGGGCTGAGAACGGTCGGTGGCGCCGTAGTCGGTCAGGAGCTTCCGGACGTACTTCTCGTCCACCTCCGAGGCTCGCAGGCGCTGCTCGATCTCCCGATCCGCGGCGCTCAGCCCAGCCTCCTCGGCGACGGGAGCCGCTGGAAGCCCCGCATGAAACGAAGGGGCCGCTGGGGCCGGAGCCTCCGTGGCCTGTGGCCGGGCCTGTTCCCCGCCCGCGGCCAACCGCGCAAAGAGGGCCTCCACGCGCTGAGAGAGGGCCCCCACCTCGTCCATCAGCTTCTTCGCGTCCCCCGCGGAGAGGGGCGTCGCAGAGGGGTCCGGAGCGGGGACCGAGGGCGCGGCATCCGGCTGCTTCAGCCCGTAGGCGCTGCGCAGCCCCTCCTGAGATATCTGCACGCGGTCACCCTCCGGCACGGCGCCCGTTCCCTGGGGGCGGTATCCCTCCTCCCCCACCGGGGCCCTGGCCGCGCCGCCCGACGTCCTGTCCTTGAACTCCATGAGCTTCTGAAAGGCGATCAGGTTCTCACGCCTCGTTTCGCCGTCGTCGCGCGCTTCCCTCGTCCGGGGCTTGGGCTTTGCCTTGCCCTCCTCCGCGCTGTCCTCGATGATCCCGGCGGTCACCAAAAGCGCCGTGCGCTGAAAGAAGCCCCACACGCCCCCGGTCCTCACCGTGCGCGTGGAGAAGATCACCGCGTTCGGCCCCAGCCGCTCCACGGCCAGGCGCATCGCGTCGGCGTCGTCCTTCGCCTCGAAAGTAATCTGATTGACCACCCGCATCGTCCGTCCCCACCGTCCCTGCAATCTACCGAAGTTAAACGCCGCGCCGGCGCTTCTGTTTCCCCGGCCTACTCCACCATGCCCACCGTCTTGATCTGCACGCCGTGCACGATCTCATTGTACGATACCACAAAAACGTTCGATATCGACCCCTCGATCAGCCGGCGGACGATGAGGCGCACGTCCGGGTGGACCAGGAGGACCGGGGGCAGGTTCTTTATCACCATGTCGTCCGCTGCGCGGGAGATCGCGGCGATCATCTTCTGCACGTCGCGGGGGTCCATGTTGAGTTGCCAGCCCCGCGCCAGGTCGCCGTCCACCCCCGCCATGATCCGCTGCTCCCAGTTGGGGGAGAGCGTCGCGGCGGTGATGACGCCGTCCGGCCCCTGGATCTTGAGGGAGATCAGCCGCGACAAGGCTTCGCGCGCCCGTTCCGTCAGGAAGTCCACGCTACGGGACGCCTTGCCATAGTCCGCCAGCGCCTCGAAGATCGTCACCAGGTCCCGGATGGGGACCTGCTCTCGAATGAGGTTCTGGAGCACCTTCTGAATCTCGCCGAGGGACAGGGAGGCCAGGAGCTCCTCCACGACGGCGGGGGCCGACTCCTTCACCATGTCCGTCAGCTTCTTGACCTCCTGCCGCGTCAGCAGGTCCGCCCCGTTCTTGCGGATGACCTCGGAGAGGTGCGTCGCCAGCACGGAGGGGGCGTCCACGACGGTGTAGCCCATGGCCTCAGCCTTGTCACGGAGGTCCGGGGATATCCAGAGGGCCGGCAGGCCGAAGGCAGGCTCCTTCGTCGGAACGCCGATCAGGTCCTCCTCGACGCCTCCGGTGTTCATGGCCAGGTAGTGGTCCGGCAGGAGCTCGCCGCGCCCCACCTCCGCGCCCTTGACGCGCAGGATGTACTCCGTGGGCTTGATCTGAATGTTGTCCCGGATGCGGATGGGGGGGACGACGATGCCCATCTCGACGGCCATCTGCTTGCGGATGGTCCCGATCCGGTCCAGCATGTCGCCGCCCTGGGCGGGGTCGATGAGGGGAATGATGGCGTAGCCGATCTCCGCCTCCATGGGCTCCACCGTGAGGAGCTTCATGACCTCCTCCGGGGAGGCGGGAGGGGCCTTGGGCTCCGCCGCGTCGGGAGCCCCTGCGGAAGCTGAAGCCCCGGCTGGAGCGCCGACGCCCGGTGCGGGCGCTCCTGCCGCGCCCGCGGGAAGGGAGGCCTCCACGGCGGAGGCCGTTTCCTCGCGCCCCACCATGTAGCCCGTTATCCCCGTCAGGAGGGCCAGCATCAGGAAGGGCGCCGTCGGCAGGCCGGGGATCATGGCCAGGGCGAAGAGCATCGCGGACCCCAGGTAGAGGGGCCGGGTGTAGCGCGTGAAGGCCTGGACGATGTCCGGCCCCAGCTCCGAGGCCGCGGCCGCCCGGGTCACGATGACGCCCATGGCCGTCGAGAAGAGCAGCGCCGGGATCTGCCCCACCAGGCCGTCCCCCACCGTCATGAGGCTGTAGGCCTGGGCGGCGCGTTCGAGGGGCATGCCCCGCATGAAGACGCCGATAGACAGCCCCCCAACGATGTTGATCATCGTGATGATCAGCCCTGCCACGGCGTCCCCCTTGACGAACTTCGAGGCGCCGTCCATGGCCCCGTAGAAGTCCGCCTCCTTCTGAATCTCCTGGCGGCGGGTCCGGGCGCCCTGCTCGTCGATCAGGCCGGAGTTCAGGTCCGCGTCGATGGACATCTGCTTGCCCGGCATGGCGTCCAGGGTGAAGCGGGCCGCCACCTCCGCCACGCGCTCCGCGCCCTTGGTGATGACCAGCATCTGAATGATCACGAGGATCAGGAACATGACGACGCCCACGACGTAGTTGCCCCCCACCACGAAGTTTCCGAAGGCCAGGATCAGCTCTCCCGCATAGCCGTTCAGCAGGATGAGGCGCGTGGTGGAAACGTTCAGGGCCAGTCGGAACAGGGTGACGATCAGGAGCAGCGTCGGGAACACGGAGAGGTCGAGCGCCCGCTTGACGTAGAAGGTCACCAGCAGGGTGACGACGCCGAGCGTGATGTTGGCCGAGAGCAGGACGTCGATGAGCCACGTCGGGAGGGGGATCACCATCATGACGACGACCAGGACCATCAGCATGGCAACGCCCACGTCCGAGTAGTTCAAGACCTTCTTCAGCATGGAGTGCTCCGCCGCCGTTTCCGCCACCCCGTCCCCGCCTCCTCGAAGGGCTGCCCTCACCCTCCGCGGCAGTACGACGAGGAGGACGAGGACGCGCTCATCACGATAATGTTCAGGCTATATCCAGATAATTGTACACGAAAGGGCCGAAAAACGCCAAAAAAATACGGGGCGCGCGTCCGACCGCGACCGAAGGTCACGGGGACGCGCGCCCCACTCGTCGATCTACCGCCGCCTGCGCAGGACGCCCGCGAGCGGCGCAAGAAGCGCCAGGGCGAGGAACGGCGTCCCCGCACTACAGCCGCTCTTGAGGTCGTCGTCCAGGTCCGGCCGCCTGGTGCCGTCCTTCCAGACGGCGCTCTTGGAGTTGACCTCCGTCCGGCCCAGGACGTCCAGGTCGATCGTCCCGTAGATGTCCACCGTCCCCGACGTGGCGGACGTCAGCGTGACGGCGTAGGTCAACCCATCCGCCCTAAAGGCGGGCAGTTTGAACGGCTCATTCACGGTGGGGGCCAGGGACGGCAGGGGAATGGGGATACGCAGCGTTTCGTGAATCTCCTCCGTCCAGGTCTTGACCCCGGCTCGGGACGTATCCAGCCGCATGTTGAGGTCGTAGCCCGTGACGAAGCGCGCGTCGCCGCTCGTCACCGTCTTGAGGTCCATGTAGCCGTCCAGCGCAAGCCTGAGCCGCACGGGCGACTTCTCGCCGTACCCCGTGCCCTCGATCAGCCAGCGGCCCGCAGCGTCCCAGGCCGCCGCGGCGGGGAGCGCCAGCAGGACGACCGCCAGGGACAGACCCAGCGCAAGGAGGCCGATCCCCCTCTTGATCGCGCTCATGACGCTCACGCCTCCGGCCTCTCCAGGACGACTTCCGTCTCGAAGGCCGGGGGGTCCGCGATGGTGCTGCGCACCGTGCAGGAGGCCTCCGCGTCCGCCACGGCCGCCTCCACCTCATCCAGCGGGGCGTCCGTCTTGACGAACACCTTCGTTCTGACGCTGTTCAGGCCGTTCTTCTCCCAATCCTCCGTACGCGTTCCCGCCGCCTCGAGCCGCAGCCCGCTGAAGGCGATGCCACGGGCCTCCAATCGGTCGCGGATCGTCATCCCCACGCAGCCCGCGATGCCGGCCATCAGGAAGTCCACAGGGCAGAAGCCCGACACCGGCAGGTCCTCCGACTTCATCGTGCGGCTCATCAGGAGCTTGTGACGCCCCACGGTGAACTCAAAGGAATAAGGGTCCCGCTCCTCTGCGGTCAGCTGAAACACGGCGCCTTTCTTTGCCATACGACATCTCTTTCCTTTCCTGAATTTCCCTGCGCACCCGCCCTTAGGCACTGCCTGCGGGCGCGCAGAAATTGGGGCGTAGCCCCACGTTCACGTTAAAGAAACACTCGGGTGGCCCTTAAATGTCCAGGGAACTCCTCCGCAAGGCGCTGGCGCGCCAGGCCTCCCACCGGTCCAGCACGCCCCGAAGGAAGGGGTCCAGAAGGTCGGCCGTCCGCGCCGCGATCTCCGGCGGCACGCCCCACGCGCCCTCCGCCATGGAGCAGGTGATGGCCGCCAGGGTGTCGCTGTCGCCGCCGAGGGACACGGCCAGGCGCAGGGCCTCCTCGAAGCTCTCGGCCTCCAGGAAGGCCGTCAGGGCCTCGGGCACCGTCCCCTGGCAGGACTCCACGTGGTGATAGCCCGGACGGATCTCGTCCGTGGTTCGGCTCATGTCATAGCCGTACCAGGCCGCCGCGTATTTTCGCAGCGTGTCGCGAGAACAGTCGTAACGCGCCAGCAGGACGGCTGAGGCCGTCGCCTGGGCGCCCTTGATGCCCTCGGGGTGGTTGTGGGACACCCGCGCTGTGACCTCCGCATAGCGCTCCACGTCCCTCAGGTCGTCGAACGCCCACGCCACGGGGGAGACCCGCATGGCGGAGCCGTTGCCGAAGCTGTTATAGGGCTTCGGGTCCGGCATGGTGAGCCACATCGAGAAGCGGGCACCGTACCCCGCATAGGGGAAACGGTTGCCGAACTCCCTCATCCGCCGCACCAGGGCCGCCTCCAGTACCGCCTCGTCCGTCTTCTCTCCCCTACCTGGCATGGCGTCCATCAAGGCCTGGGCCACGGCAAGGGTCATCACCGTGTCGTCCGTGAACCTCGAGGAGGGAGAGAAGAGGGGGAAATCCGTCGTCTTGACGTTGTTGCGGTCGAACTCGTAGGGGCTCCCCACGATGTCTCCCACGATCGCACCCAACATAAAAATCACCACCTTTCATTGCTTCATCCGGAAGATCGCGAGAAAATATCGCGTTCCCGGCCCCGCCCTAATAGGCCGGGGCCGGGAGGGGGACTGCGGCGGGACCGGGACCCGGAGAGAAGTCCGCACCGGGGTAGCCCCGCAGGATAGCGGGGGCCGGAAGGGACATCCCCTGAGGCATGACGTACCACGCCGCCCCGGAGGGGCGGAGCAGCACGGGATACCCGTCCGCGGTCACGGACCCCACGGTGCCGGGGTTGCGCCTGGGACGCACGTCCATCGCAAAGGCGCTGGGGCAGTCCGCCTCGTTGATCACCGCGGGGGGCGCGTAGGGGACGGAGGCCCGCGCCGCCGCCAGAGCCACCGCAAGGAGGGCAACCTTCATCCCTTTGGCTCTCATTGCTCCGGAACGACCTCCCCCATCCAGTAGTACCCCCACGCCGTGGCCT
Organism: Fretibacterium sp.; assembly: GCF_057312375.1. NCBI lineage: Bacteria > Thermotogati > Synergistota > Synergistia > Synergistales > Aminobacteriaceae > Fretibacterium > Fretibacterium sp. Next base: position 8,954 of record NZ_DBHLDX010000016.1, on the reverse strand, counting down.
GCTGGGCCAGGACGGGCATGTCCTCCTCGTACCAGGTGAACCGGTTGTGCTTCACCATCCGCACCAGGCTGTAGAGTTCCGCCTTCAGCGCCCCCAGCGGGCTCTGGTACTCTTTCGGCTTGATCTGATACCAACTGCGCCCCGTCCAGGCGTAGATGACCTTCGGGTACGTTCCGCGCCAGGCGATGGGCACGGCGGGATTGTGCAGCACCCCCATGCGGTCCACGCTGCCCTTCCAGTTCCCCACCGCCATGAAGCGCGAGTTGTAGGTCCAGTCCGGTATCCAGGTGGAGTGGGCCTGCCCGGCGGCCAGCTTCGAGGCGGGTGGGGCGGACTGCCGCACGGCGATCATCTCGGGGGTAGGGAGCTTGCGCAGCTCGGAGATCTGCGCGGGCTGCATCCAGGGGACGATGCCCGCCATGGAGGGCACGACGGAGCCCACGATGTAGTTCGTCGGCGTGAGGTTCGGCCCGTTCGACGTCCCGTAGACCCAAACGCCGTCCGGGTTCTTTCGGACGGGGAAACCATCGAAGGTCACGTACCAGTCCTTCGGCATGTTGTAGGGCCGGAAGACGTAGAACTGCATCCCCGCGTAGGAGGGCTGGGCCACCAGCAGGGGCTCCGTCACGTACACCTTCGCCTCCGCGGGGGCCAGGGCCGTCAGGACGAGGGCCAGAAGCGCCCCGCCGGGGACAAAGCGCCCTAAACGCGACCGCATGGCCCTCTCAAAACCTCTCCAGCGGGATCTGCCCCATCCAGCCGTAGCCCCACATCGCAGCATAGCGAATCAGGAGGGCCGTGTCCGAGTTGTTCCAGCCACACCTCTCCCGGTTCGCAGCCCGCGCCAGGTCGTAGGCGTTGTTGCGCAGGACGGACAGGGGGTTGTCGCCATCCCTCACGTTCAGCTGACGCCACGCGAGGCCCGTCCAGGCGTAGATGACCTGCGGGCGATTGCCCAGCCACGCCACGGGGATCGCCGGCTTCCTCAGGATGCCGATACGATCCACGCTGCAGCGCCATCCCCCGATGGTCAGGAAGGTCGCCGGCATGGGGTGCGCCGGCTCACAGACCGGCACCACGACAGGCTGTGGGACGACCGTCGGGACGACCGGGACGACCGGCACGCCCGCGCAGGGACCGGGGACCACAGCAACGGGGGCACACGGCGAGGGCAGCACGACGGCCGCCGTCGGCACGACGCCTCCCCAGGGGACGAGCCCAGCCACCGAGGGATGCACGGAGCCCACCACGCAGGTGGTGGGGACGATGGCGGCTCCGTTCACGGCACCGTAGAGCCAGACGCCGTCCCGGCCCCTGCAGACGGGATAGCTGTCGTAGGTCACGTACCAGCCGCCTGGGATGCCGGCGGGCTGATAGACGTAAAAGCTCATCCCATCGTAGGCGGGCTGATGGACCAGCATCGCCCCCATCGGGGCCGCCGACGCGGAGCCGGCGGACAGAGCCGTCAGGGCGAGCGCCAGCGCGAGGATCGCGCAAAACTCCCTTCTCAGGTCTTTCACCGATCGTCACTCCTTCTTTAAGTTTGACCGCTACTGAATCTTGGAATCCTCGTCCGGGGCCTTTTGCCCTACGGGGGGAAGCGGTTGGGTTCCCTCGACCCTCTGCCCCACCGGCGGCAGGTACTCCGGCGACGCCGGGGCCGACGGCTCTGCAGCAGCCGCCCGATCCGGGGACGCCGTGCGGGGCAGGATCGTCACGGGCTCCGGCGCAGGAAGCTCCGGGGCCTTCCGCACCGAGGGCTCCTCCTCCGGCGCGTTCGCAGCCTTGAGGGGAGCCGCCTCAGCCTTGACCGGAGCCTGTTTTTTGGGCGCCGGCTTCCTCTTCGGCCGGGGCTTTCGCGGAGCGGGCTTCGGCTGTTCCGGCTCGGCCTGGGGCTGGGGCGGCTGGTAGACCGGCGCGCCACCTCCCTGAACCTGCGGCATCACACCGACCGGGACCTGCGTCACGCCCACGCCCGGCTGGTAGACGGGCTGGACGTCCGGCAGGGGCACGACCGCGGCAGGCTCCTCCACCGTGCCCGGCAGGGCGCCCGCGGGGGGCGGTAGGTACGCGGGCTGCTCCTCTCCAGCCTCCAGCGCGCTGCCCCTCGTCGGGGGCACGTACAAGGAAGGCTGCCACGCATCGCCGTCCGCGGGCTGAGCGCCCGGCTCCGGCGGCACGTACAGCGGGACCTTGGGCAGCTGCGGGTCGAGGGGCGGACGGGTGGGCAGCTTTCGAGCCTGGGGGGCGTCCGGTGGGATCGTGGCCATGCCCTGGGCGTTCGTGGGGATGGAGTAGACCCGTGCGGGGCGCTTTGGGTCCCACAGGGGGGTCTTCGACCCGTCGCCGGGGTAGACGACGACGCGGGAGAGGGGTTCGAAAGCCGGGTCGCACTCCAGGGCCTTCGTGTAGAAGTACTGCGCCTCGTAGAACTGCCCCGTCCGTTCGTGGCACAGGCCGTACCAATACCACGCCGCAGCGCTCCGGCGGTTCTCCTGAAGGGCCCGGCGCAGCCACGGCAGCGCCGCGGAGCAGCGGTCCTGCTCCATGAGGGCGATGCCCTGCTCCAGCGCGCTGACCGCCGGTCTGAGGGCTGCCGTCTTTCGCGCCGGCTTGCGCACGGCCTTCGGCTTCGCCTTCTTCAGAGGGGCCTTGCGCACGGCCTTCCGGACGGGCGCCTCCGCCTCTTTCGGAGCGGGCTCGGCTGGCGCCGGGGCGTCCGCCGATGCGTTGCCGTTGGCCCGTGCCGGGACGGGCGCGGCGCACAGCGCCCCCGCCAGAAGCAGCGCCGCCCCCGCCGCGCGGCGGAACGACCTGCCGTTCAACGAAAACAGTTTCCACATCACGGCCATCAGCGCCTCCCCGAAACTCCGGTCCTTTTGATCACCATATCCTTAAGGGCTATGGGTTCCTTTTTATTGTCCTTGATGACGCGAACCACCGCGTTCAGATCGTACACGCGGATCACCTTCACCTTCCCGATGACCTCCGGCAGGACCGCCACGGGGTGTTCCGGGTCCACGGTGACGTAGGTGTCACTGCGGACTACGTCCAGAACCTCCCCCACCCTCACGGAGTCCTGCGAGCCCTGGGCCATGCCGCCCAACGAGATGATGTACTCGCGCCGCCGGCGCGTGGAGCGGGCCGTGGGGGCCAGGATGCGGCCGACGGTGGAGAAGGTGGGCGAGAAGGTGTCGTTCGCCATGCTGGCGGATTGCGGCTCGTTGCTGTGGATGACGTTCATCATCTGTGCCATGGACTGGCGATAGGCCTCGTCGATGGCGTTCTTGACGGCCTGCCAGTGGGAGGTGGAGCGGAACTGATCCCAGGTGGGACGGCTCATCCGCTGCCCCCGGTCCTTCCCCTCGGTGAGGCCGAAGAGGTCCAGCCCGTTCTTGAAGGGGACGAACAGGGACACCGCCGCCGCGTCCAGCCAGAAAGCACCCTCCGGCGAGTCCAGCGTGAAGCGTCGGTCGGCGCCCTCCGTGCTGCGCACGGCGACCTGCTTGACGTGGGCGGAGTCATAGACCCGCAGGCGCAGCTGCACCCGCCCCGTTTCCACGCTACCCACCGCGCGCCGCTCCTTCAGGACCGCCTCGCAGAGCTCCATCTGCACCGCCATGTCGTCGCCCCGCCGCGACCCGGCCAGCCACTGATTGACCCCCGACTCGTCCAGGATCCTCGCCTCGATGAGGGGCGAACGTTTGTAGAGCGTTTCCAGGTACTCCGACATCCGCCGCTCCAGCACGTTGTAGGGGTAGTACTTGCTCTCCCAAACCTCAAAGCCCGTCGTGTTCAGCGTGGGGAAGATCACCACGCTGACGGTGCGCGGCGCCGGCGCGGCCGCGCCGCGGCGGGCCGGGGAGAGCACTAACGTCAACAGGACCAGAAGGACCGCTCCGGCCCTCCAAACACTGCGTATCCTCATGGGACAAGGGTCACTCCCCGCGTCGGACGGCCGCCGCCGCCTGAAAATTTAAGCTCCCGCGGACGGCAGGACGCGCCAGCCGTCCATGGGTTTTGTTTTATTATTCTACCTTATTTTGAGCCGAATTTCTCAAGAAAAAAGGGGGACCCCTGTCGAGGTCCCTCCGAAGAGCCGTCCGCGTCGTGTGCCTTAAAGGTTCCTCACGAAGAGCGCCCGCATGGCGTTCAGCACCGCCAGCACCATGACGCCCACGTCCGCGAAGACGGCGAACCACAGGTTGGCATACCCCAGCGCGCCCAGGGCCAGACACAGGAGCTTGACGCCGATGGCGAACGCGATGTTCTGGCGGACGATGCCGAGGCACCGGCGCGAAATCCGAATGGCCTTCGCGATCTTCAGCGGGTCGTCGTCCATCAGCACGACGTCGGCCGCCTCAATGGCCGCGTCCGACCCCATGGCCCCCATGGCGATGCCGACGTCCGCCCGCGCCAGAACCGGCGCGTCGTTGATGCCGTCGCCCACAAAGGCCAGCTTTCCGTCGCGGCCCTCCTCGATGAGGGCCTCGACCCGCGCCACCTTGTCCGCGGGCAGGAGGCCGCCCCAGGCCTCGTCCAGGCCCAGCTCGCGCGCCACGAGGTCCGCCGTCCCCTGATCGTCCCCGGTCAGCATGACCGTGCGCCTCACCCCGGCCCGGCGCAGCTCGGCGATGGCGTCCCGCGCGTGGGGCTTCACGACGTCCGCGATCACGACGTGACCGGCGTACTCCCCATCGATGGCCACGTGAATGATCGTGCCACACCTGTTGCAGGGGTGCCACGCCGCGCCCACGGACTCCATCATCGTCGGGTTCCCGACGCAGACCGTCCGTCCGTTCACCCGGGCCCGGACCCCCTGACCCGCCACCTCCTGCACGTCCTCCACGCTGCAGTCGTCCGCCTCGTCGGGGTACGCTCGACGCAGAGAGTTCCCGACGGGGTGCGTGGAGTAGCGCTCCACGTGAGCTGCCAGGTGCAGCAGACCCCTCTCGTCCAGACTCTCCGGATGGACGGCCGTCACCTCAAAGACGCCCTTCGTCAGGGTGCCCGTCTTGTCGAACACCACGGTCCGCGTCCAGGACAGCGCCTCGAGGTAGTTCGATCCCTTGACGAGCACGCCCGCGCGCCCCGCGCCGCCGATGCCCGCGAAGAAGGAGAGCGGGATGCTGATGACCAGGGCGCAGGGACAACTGACAACGAGGAAGGTCAGGGCGCGGTAGACCCAACTGCCCCAGGCTGGCTCAAGTCCCATGGCCGCCACGCGGACGAGGGGCGGCAGGAGGGCCAGGAGCAGGGCGCTGAGCACGACCGCTGGCGTGTAGACCCGCGCGAAGCGCGAGATGAACGCCTCGGACCGCGACTTTCGGGAGCCTGCGTCCTCCACCAGCTCCAGGATGCGGGACACGGTGGACCGCCCGAACTCCTTCGTCGTCCGGACGCGCAGCACCCCGCCTCCGTTGACACAACCGCTCACGATCCCATCCCCCGGCGTGACGTCCCGCGGGAGGCTCTCGCCCGTCAGGGCGCTGGCGTTGAGGCTGGAGCTGCCTTCGACCACCACGCCGTCGATGGGCACGCGCTCCCCCGCCAGCACCGTGATGACCGTCCCCACGGGCACGTCCTCCGGGTCCACCCGCTCCAGCCGGCCGTCACGCTCGACGTTCGCGTGGTCGGGGCGGATGTCCATCAGGGCGCTGACGCTGCGGCGGCTCTTGCCCACGGCGTAGCTCTGGAACCACTCGCCCACCTGGTAGAACAGCATGACCGCGATGCCCTCCGCGTAGTCCCCGTCCTCGTACACGGCAAGCGCCATGGCGCCCACCGTGGCCACGGCCATCAGCAGGCACTCGTCGAAGGGGCGGCGGCGGACAAGGCCCTTCACCGCCTTGATGAGGATGTCGTACCCCACCACGAGGTACGGCACGAGGTACAGCACAAAGCGCAGGAGGCCCCGCGCCGGCGCGAAGTGGAGCGCGACCATCATGGCCGAGGCAACGAGGATGCGGACCAGGTTCCTCCTCTGTTTTCCGCTCATAAGCCCACCCCCTGACAGCCTACTGCGCAGCTAGTCAACGAAGATCTCGCAGTCGTCCTCGACCCTCTTGCAGTTCCGACGAACCTCCTCCATCACGTCCGCAGGGTTCCACCCCTCATCGAAGTCCACGCTCATCTTGAGCGCCATGAAGTTCACGGAAACGTCCTTCACGCCCGGCGTCCTCCGCGCCGCCTCCTCCATCTCGTTCGCGCAGTTCGGACAGTCCACTTCGATCCTGTAGCTCTTCCTCATCGCTCAACGCCTCCCCCAAGAGCCTGCGGCTCGCTTAATCATTCAAACGTATATTTGAATGTTAAGGGCAGTATAACCCCTTTGCCAAGCGGATGTCAAGGACGCAGTGGCCGCAAGCCTCCGGCGGCAAGACGCCGCGTCCGGTTCAGTGGAGCTCGATGGTCCCCAGGATGCCCGCCAGGGCGTCGTTCTGTCCCGTGACGGCCAGCATCATGTACTCCTCCTCCCCACCCGTCAGGAACGCCTGCGTTTCCACGCCGCCGTTCCAGAAGGTGAAGCGGCAATCCCCGTCCTCATCCACCGTCGGGTCCGTCCCGCCCAGGGCCTTCGCTATGGCCTGGGCCGTCTCCTCCAGCGTGGAGGTCCCCAGGCTGTTGACCGTCACGCTGACCGACGCCGACCGGTCGTCGGCCAGGATCGCCACCGTGCCGTTGCCCATATCCCGCGCCGACCACCCCTCGGGGATGTCCACCGAAAAGCGCTGGAACTCCTGCCGCGCGGCAAAGGCCGCAATCGCCACGAGCAGCACCAGGGCCAACGCGCATAAAGAACGTCTCACAATAAGACGACCTCCCTCTAAAGCCTCAACTCAGTCCTCGCACGGGCCTCATGGGCCCATGAACGCAACTATTATACCAGCCCGCAAGGGTTGAGGTCCGGGCACGGACACCGGCCTGGGACGAAGCGATGCCGCCCCAGGGGGACGGTCTCGCCCGATCGCCATTTCTCCACCTACAGGCCCAGCATCCCGAGGATGGCCGCCTTGGGCTGCACGCCCACGGTGCGCTCCGCCACCTCACCGCCCTTGAACAGGATGAGCGTCGGGATGCTGCTTACGCCGAAACGCCGCGCCAGCTCCATCTCCCGCTCCACGTTGACCTTCCCGACCTTGACCGCTTCCGTCTCCGCCGCAATCTCCTCGACCACGGGGGCGAGCGCCCGGCATGGGCCGCACCACTCCGCCCAGAAGTCGAGGAGCACCGGCTTCTCCGACTTAACGACCTCGTCGTCAAAATTCGCCTTCGTGATCTCCAGCGTCGCCACGATCGCGTTCCCTCCTATAAACTTCCAAACTCTGAAAACCCTCGATAAATAAACGTAAGCCCGTCGGCCCCGCGAGGGGCGGGGCTCCTCACTCCGTCCCCTGGGGGGCGCGGCAGTAGGCCACCTTCAGATCCTTCGGGTCAATGGCCCGATCCCGGCGGGCCCAGGCTGCGCCGGTTAGCACCCGGACGTCGGGCCGCACCGCCTGGATGGGGAAGGTCAACTCCGCCGCCCTGGCGGCGCGCTGCGGATCGTCCGATATGGCCTGGACCCCAGGGTGACGGGCCATCCACTCCGCGACGAACTCTCCCCCGTACTCCCCGGCGGGACAGCCCTCCGGCACGCCGTGGGACGCCGCGTAGACGAAGCCGCGTCCGGCGTAGACCAGGGCCAGGGATGCCGTGCAGTCCGGGCAGGACAAAGCCAACATCTCAAGCGAGGGGATGGGCACCAGCCCCACGCCCAGACCGAAGGCCAGCGCCGCCGCGTAGGCCGCCCCCACGCGGATGCCCGTGAAGTAGCCCGGCCCGCTGGTCACGGCCACGAGGTCCAGGTCCCGCACCGACCAGCCGGCCCCCTCCAGGAGGCGGGCCACCATGAGCGGCAGTTCCGCCGCCTGGCGCCGGCCCAGGTCCAGCGCCTCCGAGGCGACCTCCCGCCCCTCCTCGCCCAGCGCCACCCCCGTCAACCTCAGGCTGCAGTCCAGCGCCAACACGCGACCTCTCATCAATTCCCCTCCCCAACCTCGACGCCCGGACACCCGGCCCGCACCGCCTCCGCGAAGGCCTGGAGCAGTTTCTCTGCGCTCGTGCCCGCCGCGCTGAGGGACAGCCGCCGGGCGCCCTCGTCCAGCGCCTCGATGCGGATGTCCAGGACGTCCTCCTGCGGGGGGAAGGACCAGCGGTCCGGCCACTCCACCAGGAGCGCCGCGTCCGGCAGTCCCGCGTACTCCTCAAGCCCCAGGGCGTCCGCGCCAGCGGCGTCCAGGCGGTAGAGGTCCGCGTGGACCAGCAGCAGGCCCGGCGTCCGATACTCGTTGACCAGCGTGAAGGAGGGGCTGCGAACGCTCTTCGCCCCCAGCGCGTCGCCCACGCCGCGGACCAGCACGGTCTTGCCCGCGCCCAGGCCCCCCCGGAGGAGCACCGTGACCCCCGGCCTCAGGACCCGGCCGAGGAGCCGCCCCAGGTTCCGGGTCACTCCCTCGGAGGACGACCTCAGGGCCAGGGTCGTCATTCCTCCCTCTCCTCCTCGATGCGTTCCTGAAGCGCCCTCTCCTGCCGCTCACGCACCACGCGGGCGCGGTGGCGCATCGTGACGCGCAGCACGAAGCAGGCCACGACGATACAGGCGATGGAGATCACCCGGCGGGGGACGCTGATGTCCACGCCGCCCGTGCGGTTCACCCCGATGAGGACCGCGGCGGCCACAGCAAAGCTCAAGAGGCTCGTGAAGAGGCCCCGCCGCCGGATGCGCTCCGTCTTGCGTATCTCCTCGTCCCAGTCCACGCGCCGGCGATGGCGGTAGCTCACGACCGAAGCTCCCCCAACACGAGGCGCATCGCGTCCGCGATCTCGCTGGCCAGGACGCCGTCGACACCGCCCGCAGCCAGCGCGGCGAGGAGGACGAGGGCCCCCGACGCCAGGCGCACCGTCTTGCTCAT
>NZ_DBHLDX010000015.1:0-36220 GCF_057312375.1 Fretibacterium sp. | reverse complement strand
GAGTTCCGCGCCGACCGCGCGGCCATCGCCCAGGCGCTCTCCAACCCCAAGATCGTCCCCGTCTGGAACAGCGTCGTCGAGAAGATCGAGGGCGACGGCATGGTGGAAAACCTGGTCCTGAAGAACGTCAAGACCGGCGAGGTTTCCAATCTGGCCGTTTCCGGCGTCTTCATGTTCGTGGGGCAGGCCCCAGACGACGAATGCGTGCGGGGACTGGTGAAGGCCGAGAAGGGCGGCTGGATCATCACGAACGACCACATGGAGACCTCCGTGGAGGGGATCTTCGCCGCGGGCGACGTCCGCAGCAAGTACCTGCGCCAGGTCATCACCGCCGCCGCCGACGGCTCTGTCGCCGCCATGGCGGCCTCCGCCTACATCAACGAGCAGGTGCACCTGCGCTCCACGCTCCTGGAGCCGGATCACGTCAAGGCCTTCTTCTACTCCAGCATCGACGAGAAGCAGGCGAAGCTCTCCAACGCCGCAGAGGCCGAGGCCAAGGCCCGCGGCGTCAAGATCCCCGTCATCGACGGCTATCGCAACTCCCTCATGGCGGACAAGCTGGAGGTCACCGCCAAGATGCCCGCGGTGGTCGAGCTCAGCAAGGGCAAGGTCGTCAAGGTGACGACGGTCGCCTCCGAGGCGGAGCTGAAGAACGCCCTGTAGCACACGCCAAAGTCCTCCGCGGCCTCCTGCAGGAGGCCGCGGATTTTTGGGAGACCATAATACGGTTGACCGTCCTCAACCACCTGGCCAGTGTTTCCTCAACGCGTCCGGCGGAAGACGGCAGGTTGCCCGGTCCATCCCGTGCGAAAGACGGGGGCAAAGAGTAAAAATTCTCTCCCGAACGGCCGACAATCATTACCAGGAGGGATATCGCCTATGGAAAACAGGAACAACGCACATTTTGCCTATCAGGCAACGCAGATATCGACGGCGACGAAGGAACAGCTCCTGCTGATCACCTACGACATCGGCATCAAGGCCTGCCGCATGGCGGAGGCGGCTCTGACGGGCGACGAGTCCGAAAAGGACCTGAGCGTGGCCAACCGTGAGATCATTCGGGCCCAGGAGGTCATCCGCGAGCTCATGGTGACGCTGAACACGGAGCGGGGCGGCGAGATGGCCCAGGGGCTGATGCGCCTCTACGATTACATGTACCAGCTTCTGGTGGACGCAAACATCAAGAAGGAGCCGGAGAACCTGCGCACCGTGCGCACGATGCTGGAGGAGCTGAAGACCGCCTGGGAGGACGCTCTGGTCAAGCTGCTGCAGGAGTATCAGGCCGCCCACCCGGAGGACGAGGACCTGAAGAACGCCCTGGCGGAGCTTCAGGGCACGGGGACGCCGGGCGCGGAAACGCCGGCCAAACCTGGAACGGCCGCCCCCACGCTCCCGCCCCGAAAGGCGGGTGGGGTCAACCTTGCCGGCTAACCTCCTCCGCGACGCAAAGAGCCTGCTGACACAGGAGATTCAGTTGTATAAGACGTTGAGGACGATGGTTTCCCGTGAACAGGAAGCCATCGTCCTCAACGAGGACATGGAGGAGCTGCTGCAGATCCTTCAGGAAAAGGATGGCGTCATCGCCCGCCTCCAGCTTCTGGCGGACTCCTGGGGGGACCTCCTTGGCTCTGCCGGGATTGCCGGGCCAGACGGCACGGAGGGTTTCTGGGAGCGCTTTCGAGCCCTCTTTCCCGACGACCGCGCGGTGTCTGCCATGCTGGACGAGGCCCGCGATGCGGCGGAGGATCTCATGAAGGCCGAGGACGAGTCCAAGCGCCTGCTGGAGCGCTACTCCGCCGGACTGCGGGAGCAGCTGGCCTCCATGGCGAAGGGGCGCTCCGTGGCGGCTAGTTACGAACGGATGGGAGGGGCATTCCAATGACGCACTCAAGGGCCTTGAAGCGCGGCCTCTGCCGCCTCCTCCTGCTCACCCTCGCCCTGGAAGCCCTCGCGCCCACCCCGGCCCTCTCCGCCGCAAAGCCCAAGCCCAAGAGCGAAAGCCGCAACGCTGCGGTCCTTCAGCCGCAGACGGCCGCGTCCAAAGACGTCTTCGACGACCCCGACCTGGAGAAGGAGCGAGCCATCGGGCGCAGGGCCCTCGAAGAGATCGAGCGGCAGTGGCCGCTGGAATCCAACCCCGCCGCCATCGCACGGCTCACCATGATCCTGAACCGACTGGAACCCCACATGCAGCGCCGCATCCCCTACGAGATCCGCCTGGTGAAGACGGAGGCACTCAACGCCTTCTGTCTGCCCGGCGGCTTCATCTTCTTCACTTCGGGCCTCCTGGACCTCCTGAACACGGACTCCGAGATCGCGGCGGTGATGGCCCACGAGATGAGCCACGCGGACCGCAAGCACAGCCTGCGCATGGCGGCTGAGGCCAACAAGGTTTCGCTCGCCGCGCTGGCCGTGATGCTCCTGAGCGGCGGGGCCGGAGCGCCCATCATCCTGGCGCAGGTCGCACAGCTCGCCATCACGAACGCCTACTCCATAGAGCTGGAGACGGAGGCGGACCGTCTGGGGCTGGAAGCCCTCATCGCATCGGGCTACTACTCTCCCACGGGGATGGTGACCCTGATCGAGAAGTTCATGGACCAGGACCTGCGACAGCCCATCCGCGACTACGGCATCTACATGGACCACCCCACCTCCAAGCGGCGTCTTGAGGCCGTCCTGAAGACGCTCCGGGAGCGCGGGATCCCCGTGCGCCGAAAGTACTCCCTGGGGCTCCTCAGGACCGGCTTTCAGGAGGCAAAAGACCGGATCGACCTCACCGTTGACGGCCTGCCCGTGTGGGGAGGCAAAAAGACGCTGGCGACGCGCGAGGCCCTGACGAAAGCCAAGGAAGCCCTCGACGCCGACCTTCAGTTGGAGCTTCCCCCCTACGACCTCCACCTGGTCGGGGACGCCCTGTACGTCGGCAACCATCTGCTGGCCAGCCCCACGGAGGGGATGGACGGCGTGGACGGCTTCCGCGAAAAGCTGCTGATCGCGCTGAACGCGGCCCGCCGAAAGTCCCCGTCGGCAAAGTATTTTCAGTGAATATCTATCGTTAAAAGGAGCGTCCGTTCGGGGGCTCCTTTTTGACGACCTGAGCTCCGGCACGAAACGGTTCTGCCTAAGTTGCAATAAAGATTTGCATTTTCACCGTCCTTTACGGTATACTTCTCTAAAATGGTCGTGTGCCGTAGTGCATTATCGTGGAAGGAGATGCTGCTGCATGTCGGGTAACTGGAAGGATACGCTTACGGATCAGCTTTGCGATGCGTTTTTGACGCTCAAGACGCAGGAGGAGGTTTACGATTTCCTGGAGGACGTTGCCACGATCAGCGAGCTCAAGGCCCTCTCTCAAAGGCTTGAGGTGGCTCGTCTGCTTAAGGAGTCCAAGACCTATCCCCAGATTGCCCAGCAGACGGGGGCGAGCACCGCGACGATCAGCCGGGTAAAGAAGTGTCTTGACTACGGCACGGGAGGCTATAACGTCGTCCTGGAGCGGACGCAGAAGTAACCGCACCGGGAACGGACGGCAAAGGGGCTTCGCGCGTTGCGCGAAGCCCCTTTGCGTTATCTCTTCACTCCGTCCCTTCGGCAACGCCGGCGGGCTCCAGACGGAGAAAGCGCCCCCCGAGCACCGCTTCCGCGTCCGCGCCGTGTACGACGGCGATCAGCGTGCGCCCTCTGCGGGCGGCCTGAATAAAGTCGGCCGCGCGACGGAGGTTCACCCCATCCAGCCCGCTGAAGGGCTCGTCCAGCAGCACCAACTCCCCTGGCGCCATCAGCGCCCGCACCAGGGCCGTGCGCCGCGCCATCCCGCCCGATAGCTCCCTTGCGGGAACGTCGGCGCTCTCCCTCAGCCCCACCGCAGCCAGCGCGCGCAGGACCTCCTCTCGCGGAGGCGGACGCCGGCAGCCCAGGGCCACGTTCCACGCGGCAGACAGGTCCGGCAGCAGGCGGTCCTCCTGAAAGAGAGCCGACCGGGCGTCGGGCAACCCCAATATTTCCCCCGAGTCCGGCCGCTCCAGCCCCAGCATCATACGGAGGAGCGTCGTCTTGCCCACCCCGTTCTCCCCCGCCAGCACGGTGATCTCCCCCGCTCGGAACGTCAGGTTCAGGCCCTTGAACAGCGTCCTTCCTCCAAAAGACTTCGAGAGTCCCCGTACCTCCACGTCCCTCATCGGTCGCCCATCCGCAGCAGCCGGTAGAAGAGGGACAGCGCCAGCAGGGACAGCCGCTCCGCCGCCGCCCCAAGGAGCATGATGACGGCGGCCCACGCGAAGAGCTCGTCCGTCGCCAGGAAGACCTTCGCCCTGTAAAGCGCCTCGCCGATGCTGTCGGGCGGGACGCCGATGACCTCCGCCGCGACGCCGGCCTTCCAGGCCATCCCGGCGGAGAGGCGGAGCGCACCCTCCAGGTGGGGCCGAGCCGCAGGCAGGAACAGCCAGCGCCATTGCTTGAGCCCGCTCCAGCGAAAGACCCTGGCCATCTCGACGAGCTTCGCGTCGGCGGCCCGGACGCCCGCCAAAAGCGCCGTGCAGAGGATGGGGAACGCCACGACGACGACCACGGCCAGCGCGATGCCGCCGCTTGAGAACAGGATGAGGAGCAGGATGGCGACGGCGGCGATGGGCACGCTCTTCATGAAGGTGAGGAAGGGGGCTATGAGGAACTCCGCGGTCCCGGAGTAGAAACAGAGCGCGGCGGCGGGCGACGCCGCAAGCAGCGCCAGCAGGAGGCCGCCCATGACGTGCGCCGCCGAGGAGGCGAGGGCGCTCCAGAAGGCCCCGGTGTGCGCGAGGCGCAGGAGGGCGCGCAGCGCGTCCGACGGCGCGGCGACGGCGATCCCCTCCGAGAAGCGGAGGGCCAGCGCCTGCCAGACCGCCAGGAAGAGCAGGAGGGAGGCAACCCGGCGGAGGGGCCTCCTATCGGGCATAGTAGAAGGTTTCGTCCGGCAGGACGCCGCCTACGGACCTTGGGTCGGCGTCGAACAACACTTTGAGGTATCCGCTCAGCGCCCTCTGCATCTCCGTTCCCGCAAGGGCCGTGATGCTGCAGCGGGGAATGGCCCGCTCCGCGATTCCCGCGTTCTCCAGGACCCCGTGCTTCACGATAAGGCGCGCGGCCTCCGCCGGGTGCGTGTTGACCCACTCCGCGGACGACCGAGCCTCGCTCAGGAAGGCCGCCACCTCCGCATCGTGGGAGTCCACGTAGTCCCGGCCCGCCGCGTTGACGGCCATCACCAGCTCGGAGCCCAGGTCAAGCCGTCGCCACTCCTCCGTCAGGTCCAGCGCCTCCCTCAGCCCCTTCACCTTCATCGCGGCGACCTCGACGAAGGGATGCGGCAGCAGGGCCGCGTCCCCCTTCCCCGCGGCGAGGCCTGCGACGACGGCAGCGTGTTCGCTGAGCCACTCGACCTTACAGTCCGTCCCCGGCTCCAGGCCGTTCGACCTCAAGAGGAAGTTCAGCACGTACTCCGGGGAGGCACCGCGGCCCGACGCCAGTATCGTTCTGCCCCTCAGGTCCCCCATGCCGTGGATCGCGTCCCCTTTCTCGACGATGGCCAGCACTCCCAGCGTGCTGGCGGAGAGGACCCGCACGCCGCCCTGCGTCCTGTTCCACAGGATCGCGGCCATGTTGGAGGGCATGGCCACGATGTCCGCAGCCCCCTGGACGAAGCGCGCCGTCAGGTCCTCCGGCGAGGCAGCGAGCTGAAACTCGTATCGGTTCTCCGTCCGTCCCGCCTCCGCCTCCTCCATGAGCCTGGCGAGCCCCATGCCCGTCGGCCCCTTGAGGCAGAGGACCCGAACGACCCCCTCCCCTCCCACCTCAGCCCCCAGCGCGGGAGCTGCGAGCAGCGGGGCAAGGACCGCGACAGCGGCGAAGAGCCCCGCCAAGGCACGAGCCCACGCAAAAAATCCCATTTCCGCCCCGTGTTTCATCGAAACTTTCCACTTCATTGAAACTTCCTCCATTTCTCTTCAGAATTTTTTCCTGCGGTCTTTGCTATAATTTTTGCTATAATATAAAAACCTCAACACCTTTTAAATCATTTTTTATTTTAAGGGAACAGGATTAACAGAGTTTAATCTATTTTAACTCACTCTATCGAGCGTTCTTCCCCGATGAGCGCATCGTCCGCACACCGAGGGCGCTGCTGATCCGCCGTACCGATACCTGCTAATTCTGTCCTTCCTTAAAATTATTATACCGATCCAACAGGAATTTCGCGACGCGCTGAAGGCAGGAATCCGTTCCATAATTTCGCAACGCCAACGGTAAGGGAGTGATCGTTTTGAGTCGTCTCAGCATCATCACGAACAACCAGGCCCAGGCGACGGTCGAGTCCCTCTACAAGGACCTCGAACGCCGGATCATCGCAAGCCCGCCTGGGATCTGTCCGCTGGACCTGGCCAGCAGCTTTCTGAAGCTCTGCGCCGCACAGACCTGCGGCAAGTGCGTTCCCTGCCGGGTGGGGCTGCCGCAGCTTGAGCGCCTCATCGAGGACATCCTGGACGGCCGGGGGACGCTGGACACCATCGGCCTGATCGAGCGCACGGCGGAGGCCATCTACGACTCCGCAGACTGCGCCATCGGGTTTGAAGCCGCCTCCATGGTCCTGAAGGGGGTCCGTGGGTTCCGCGACGACTACGTGGAGCACGTCACCAAGGGGCGATGCACCTTCGGGCTCTCGCAGCCGGTGCCCTGCGTTTCGCTCTGCCCCGCCCACGTGGACGTTCCGGGCTACGTGGCCCTCGTCGCCGCGGAGCGCTACCAGGACGCCGTCCGCCTCATCCGGAAGGACAACCCCTTCCCCACCGTCTGCGCCATGGTCTGCGAGCACCCCTGCGAGCGGCGCTGCCGCCGCAACATGGTGGACGACTCCATAAACATCCGAGGCCTGAAGCTTTATGCGGTGGAGCACGCGGGGGAGGTCCCCATCGAGAAGAAGGCCCCCGGCACGGGCAAGCGGGTGGCCATCGTGGGCGGCGGCCCCAGCGGCATCACGGCGGCCTACTACCTCGCCCTGATGGGACACGAGCCGGAGATATTCGAGCAGAGGAAGCACCTGGGCGGCATGCTGCGCTACGGCATCCCCGCTTACCGCCTGCCGCGCGAGGCGCTGGACGGCGAGATCGAGGCGCTGCTCTCCGCGGGGGTCAAGGTCCACCTGGAAACCTCCATCGGACCGGACTACCCGCTCGAAAAACTGCGCGGCGAGTTCGACGCCGTCTACATCGCCATCGGTGCCCACATCGACAAGCCCCTCGACATACCGGGCGAGGACGCAAAGGGCGTCGTTTCCGCCGTTTCCATCCTGCGCCGGATCGGCGACAACGACTATCCGGACCTGAAGGGCAGGGACGTGGTGGTCATCGGCGGCGGCAACGTGGCCATGGATTGCGCGCGGTCCGCGCTGCGCCTTGGCGCCAGGAACGTGGACATGGTCTACCGCCGGCGCAAGGCGGACATGACGGCGCTGGCCGAGGAGGTCGAGGCCACGGAGGTCGAGGGCTGCCAAATCTACGAGCTGGCGACGCCCCTGCGCGTCGAGGTGGACGAGGCTGGACATGCGAAGGCCCTGTGGATTCAGCAGCAGATGATCAGCGCCATCAAGGGCGGTCGTCCCACCCCGCGGCCCGCGAGCACCGAGCCGACGCGCCTGGACTGCGACCTCCTGATCGTGGCCGTGGGACAAGGCATCGAGTCCAAGGAGTTTGAAAAGGAGGGCGTGGCCGTCCGAAGGGGAAGCATTGCCTCCCTAGACAGCGAGGAGGTGTCCGGTATGCCAGGCATCTTCGCCGGCGGGGACTGCGTTTCCGGGCCGGCTACCGTCATCCGGGCCATCGCCGCGGGCAAGGTCGCTGCGGCCAACATCGACGAGTACCTGGGCTTCCACCACGTCATTCAGGTTCCGGTGGACATCCCAACGCCCGCGCCCCACAACAGGACGCCCTGCGGCCGCGTGAACCTGCGGGAACGTCCCGTTCCGGAGCGCGTTGGGGACTTTGAGAAGGTGGAGTGCGGCATGAGCCTTGAGGAGGCCCAACAGGAGTCCCACCGCTGCCTGCGCTGCGACCACTACGGATTTGGAGTTTTCAAAGGAGGCCGTCAGCTGAAATGGTAAACGTCACGATCAACGACAAGGCGATTCAGGTCCCCGAGGGAACGACGATCCTGGAGGCCGCCCAGATGAACCACATCGCGATCCCGCACCTGTGCTTTTTGAAGGGGCTCAACGAGATCGGAGCCTGCCGCGTCTGTGCCGTAGAGGTCGAGGGATTGGAGAAGCTGGTCCCCGCGTGCAACAACGCGGCCGAGGAGGGCATGGTCATCCGAACGAACACCCCAAAGGTTCGCCAGGCCCGCCGCGTCAACGTGGAGCTCCTGCTCTCTCAGCACAACGCGCGCTGCGCCGAATGTACGCGGTCCGGCAACTGCGCCCTGCAGACCATCGCCAACGACCTAGGCATCCTGACCTCGCCCTACCACGAGGACCAGCCGGACTTCAAGTGGGACACGAGCTTCCCCCTCATCCGCGACGCGCAGAAGTGCATTAAATGTATGCGCTGCGTTCAGGTGTGCGACAAGATTCAGGACATGCACGTCTGGGACCTCTCCAAAACGGGCTCTCGAACCACGGTGGACTGCTCCGGCAACAAGACCATCACCGAGGCCAGCTGCAGCATCTGCGGCCAGTGCATCACCCACTGCCCCGTGGGAGCCCTCTACGAGCGCGACGACACGAAGGAGGTCCTGCACGCGCTGGCGGACCGCGACAAGATCGTCGTCGCCTCCCTGGCGCCCGCCGTCCGCTCCTCCTGGGGCGAGGCGCTGGGCCTCACACACGAGGAGGCCAGTGCAAACCGTCTGGTCGCGGCGCTCCGAGCCATCGGCTTCGACTATGTCTTCGACACGGACTTCTCGGCGGACCTCACCATCATGGAGGAGGGCAGCGAGTTCGTCCAAATGCTGAAGGACGCTCCGGCCGAGCGCTTCCCCCTCTTCACCTCCTGCTGTCCGGGATGGGTGCGCTTCGCCAAGATGGAGTACTCGGACTTGGTCCCCCTGCTCTCCAGCGCCAAGTCCCCCCAGCAGATGTTCGGCGCCATCCTGAAGTCCTGGTACGCGAAGATCCTGAACGTCGAGCCGGGCCGCATCTACAACGTTTCCTTCATGCCGTGTACGGCAAAGAAGTACGAGTGCGGCGTTTCCGTGATGAACGGGTCCGGCGTGCGCGACGTGGACGTCGTCCTGACCGTCCGCGAGCTGGATCGCCTGCTGCGGTCGGAGAGCATCGACCTGAGATCTTTGGAGGAGGAGGAGTTCGACCTGCCCCTCGGCCTCGGAAGCGGCGCAGGCGTGATCTTCGGGACCACGGGCGGCGTCATGGAGGCCGCTCTGCGCAGCGCTTACTTCCTCGTCACGGGCAAGAACCCGGACCCGGACGCCTTCCAGGGGGTGCGCAACTACAAGGGAAGCTGGCAGGAAGCCCGGTTCGACATCGCGGGCCGGTCGCTGAACGTCGCCGTGGCCCACGGGCTGAAGAACGTGCGCCAGCTCTGCGAGGCCATCCGAAACCGGGAGGTCCGGTACGACTTCGTCGAGATGATGGCCTGCCCAACGGGGTGCGCCGGCGGCGGCGGCCAGCCCATCCACGACGGGATCGAGATGGGAGAGGAGCGCGGACGCCTGCTGCTGAACCTGGACCAAAAGGCCCCCATCCGCTTCTCCCACGAGAACCCCTCCATCGTGCAGTGCTACGACGACTACCTGGGCAAGCCCCTCAGCGAGCGTTCGCACCACCTGCTGCACACCGACCAGGCTCGTTGGGAGCTGTGGTAGGCTGAGGCCCGGTCAACGAGCCGGCGGCGGCGCACTGCCGGCCAACCCACACGGCAGCGCGCCGCGTCCAAAAACGTCAAAAAAGCGGAAGGGCCGCGGCCCTTCCGCTTTTGTCCGCCCTCCGATCGCGTTCGCCGACGCTTAACCCGCCGCCCCGCTAGCGACCGGTCTGGGCCTTTCACAAAGGACGGACACCGCGTCGCACCCCTTACGACCACCTCCCGATCTTGTACTGCAGATCGTATCGATACAGGACGCCCTTCTCGTACAGGTTGCCCTTCTCGTGGATCAGGAAGTACGCGGGGGTCTTCGGGTCGATGATCTCCATCGTGCTGCCGTCTTCGAAGGTGATCTTCGTCCCGTACTCGCCCTTCGTCCCCTTGCAGGGCGTATCCGCCTTGTGTCCGGTCTTGAACCCCTTCCTGGAGCCCCTCTCCCCGGACGCCCAATTCAAGGTCTGCATGATCATCACCTCTCCGGCGTACGGGCTGGGCGGACGGATGTACGTGCAGGTCAACAAGGATGTCGATTTGAGGACCATCTCGTGGACGTCACCGTTGGGACCGACGAAGGTGCCACGGCCGTCGTAGGGCCTCCAGTTGCCGTTAAGCCTGGCGAGGTCGACAGGCCCCCCCGGCGCGGGGGAAGGTCCGGGGTTGAGGTCGGGGTTCGGCGCCGGGGACAGCGCAGAATTGATGCGCCGGAGCGTATACCGAAGCTCCCTGATCCTTCCCCGCTCCATCGTCGTTCCCTTTTCCACGACCTTAAGGGTCTCACTGTCCACGACCGTAAAGGTCATGCTTCCGGACGTCTCCCCGGTCTCCTTGAACTTGAGGGTAAGGACGTCTGCAGCGCTTTCTCTGGCCTCCAAAAACGCGTTCGAAGCGTACTCCTTCTCGCTCCCGAAGTACTCGACGGACAGGGCGACCTGAGAGCTGGGAAGGATCTTCACGCGAACGTCCTCCCCCTCCACGGACTCCTCGCTCCCATCCACGAGGAGGGTCCCCGCCGCATCCTCTGCCCTCCACTCCCCCCTGAAGTCCTCGAGGCGATAGCCCCTCGGATCGGGGGTGGAGGTGGGCTTCCCCCCTCCCTTATCGCCTCCGCCTCCGCCGCCGCACCCCCCCAGGGACAGCAGCCCCACAACCAGCAGCACGATCAGAACGCGAGACCATTCAAAACGACGCATAAACCAACTCCTCCTCTCTGAATCATTCAAACGATCTTCCAGAATTTTACAGAAACAATCTCCGCGTTACAATCCCACGGTCGCCCTCAACGCATCCCCATGCGCAGCCCCATCCCCACGAGCAGTAGCTGAAACGACGGGGACAGCAGCAGGGAGATGACGCCGATGATGATTCCAATGACGCCGAGAGCCACCTGCTTCTTGAAGGCCGCGACGAGCCCCAACAGGACCCCAAGGGGCGCGAACACGAGGGCAGCCAGGAAGATGCTGACGATGCTGCATACGATGCTGCAGATGCCCAGGGCGTTGCTCTGAGCCGGCACCGCCACCGTCTGTCCCTTCTCCGCTCCATTCACCTGATTCACTCCGTTCTCCGACATACCAATCTCTCCTTTCGTTTTGTGGGGGCCTTTGTGCCCCTGCCTGCGTTACGCCCATAATTTATCGCGAGGGCGTACGCGTTGCAAATGCGTTTGATCGCCTCCTCGATTCCCCCGCAAAAAAGCAGAAAAACCGGAGGCCAGGCCGGCGCAGCCTCCCCAGTTCAAACGCATTTTGCCGAACGTTGAGGCGCGGCTATACTTCGGGCTGCAACGACAAACACCCGCCGCACCAGGCTGCGGGGGAAAAAAGGAGGTCTATTGCAATGGAACGCTGTGACGGCAACCTGCTGCTCCTCGGCGACGATGAGGAGCAGCAGAAAACATGCGAGAGGCTGATCCGTACCTGGAGTGGACGGGAGGGGGCCCTGGTGGTCTTCGACTCCAGGGGATGGAACGAGGAGTACGGCGATGGGCATCTCGCGGCATCCGGCGCGGGCAACGTCCCCGATTACCTGAAGCCCGTGCTGCAGCACCCTGAGCTGGGCGCGACCCCCGGCGCAGCCGCCGAGTACCTGGCCCCGATCTGCACGCCAAAATCTTTCAGGCTGAACGTAACAAACGATGAGTTTTGGGAGAACATGGCGTTCCAGACCAACGCCCAGTACCTGGAGTACCAGGTTGCGCTCCTGAAGCAGGAGGACGACGGACACGCCCTCCGCACGGCGGCGAAGAGGCACAGGCTCCTGCTGGACGGGATGGAGGCAATCGCTCTTAGCAACAAAGATGAAATCGAAGGCCAGATCAAAAAAATCAAGGAGGAGTCGGCCGCCGATCAAGGGCTCAACCCCAAGATATTCTCTGAGGACGACCCCTTCGATCCCGCATGGAAGCCGGTACTCCGCAGCCGATCGGTACTCTCCAGCCCGCCCCAGGGGCAAGGCGCTCCAAAGGAGGCCCGGCAGGAAATTAAAGCGCTGGGGGCCATGGGACTCTTCCAGTACACCACCGCTCCCTTCAAGGGGACGCTCATGGGAAAGGGAGGGACACAGGGCGGACACTTGGCACTCTCGGTACTTCGCACGGCTCAGGCGCAGCACTCCTCCCTGGCGGCGCTTTTCAACGCCATGATTCGGGCGGAAAAGCGGGCGAAGCTCCCGTCCAGCGCCCCATTCGACGTCAAAAAATTCGTCCTCACCCCAACGAAGGCCCTCTTCGTTCCGGCGCTGCGCAATCCGGAAGCGAACGTCGGACTGGCCCGGGTAGCGCTGGCGGGACTTTGTGCGGCCGCCGACTCCCAGGAGCGCCGGGTGACGTTCCTCGTGCCGGACCTGGAACGGTGGGGACTGTGGCGGGGGCTCCTTCACGTGCTGGACGTCTTTCCTGAGAGCGTGCGCTTCATCGTCGGGTACGGCGACCTCTACGCGCTGAGGCAGGCGCTGGGACAGGAGCGCAGGGATGAAGTCCTCAGCCAGCTCCTGCCCCATGCCGACGCGGTAGCCTGGCACCACACTCAGGACCCGATGCTGAACGACGTCTTCAAAGAAAGGTTCTCGAACAAGGTTCGAGTCTGCGAGCTGAACATGCTTGAGGGGTACGTCGCGTGGGAGCGGAGGGGAAGGAAACTCGAATTCATCCCGGAGGATAACCTGTCGGAGCCTGAGCGCCTCGGTCCGACCGAGGACGCTCTGGCAGAAAGGAGCGTTTGAGATGAGGCTGAAGGTTCTTCCCCCCAACTGCAGGAAATTCGGAAAGGAGCTGTCCGACCCCGATAACTTCCAGCAGGGCCTGCTGGTCGACGAAAAACTTTTGGAGAGGCTGACGGGGATTCTGATGCAATCCGACCACAACAACATCGCCCTGGTCGGGGACCCTGGGGTCGGCAAGACGGCCACGGTCCAAGCGCTCGGTCAGTTCCTCGTCCGGACGAACCAGAGTTTCAGGCTTGCGGAGATCGACCTGAACCTGCTTTTTGCCGAATGTCCCACGTATTCGGAGCAGGGGCTGAGGCTGAAGCATCTGTTCCGTGAGGCGGAGGAGCACTCGATCGTCCTGTTCTTCGACGAAGGGCATCGGTTGTGCAACGATCACGGCAGCAACAGCATCGCCAACATCGTGAAGCCGCTCGTCACGAACCCCAGGCTTCAGTTGATCCTGGCGACGACGTGCGAGGAGTACCAGCGCTACATCACCACCGACAGGGCGTTTCGCCGCCGGTTCCGGGAGCTGGAGGTGACCGAGCCCAACGCGGAGGATACGGCCCGCATCCTGGAGAGCGTGGCTAAGGTGCGCTACAAGGACATTGTGTTCGAGGACGGGGTCTTCGCCTTCATCGCAGAGCTCAGCCAATCGATCATGGAGGAGCGATACAATCCGGACAAGAGCCTGGAGGTCCTGGACGCGGCAAGCGGCCGACACCGTCTTCTGACCCCGGGCGCCGCGCTGAACGTGGACGAGGTGAGGACGACGGTGCAGGAACAGTTTTTCGGAGCGGAACCTAGGGTGGGATTCCGTGGGCCCCATGGACTATAATTTAGGGAGGAACGATCATGATCACAGGACGCAAAGGCGAGACCCGCAACGTCTACAGTTGTCTTTTCGAGGATCGCATCGTCTTCCTTGGAAGCCCCATCGACGACGAGGTCGCGAACCACATCGTCGCACAACTGTTGCTGCTGGCAAATCGGGACCAGAAGAAGGAGATCAGCCTGTACATCAACAGCCCCGGAGACAGCGTAACGGCCGGACTGGCGATCTACGACACGATGCAGTTCGTCTCCTGTCCGGTGGCCACCACCTGCATCGGTCAGGCGGCAAGCATGGGAGCCGTCCTCCTCGCCGCTGGGACGAAGGGCAGGCGGAGCGCGCTCCCCCACTCGAAGATCATGCTCCACCAACCTCTCGGCGGGACGGGAGGACAGGCCTCGGACGTGGCGATCTTCGCCCAGGAGCTCCTCAGGACGCGCAAGGTCCTGAACGCCCTCATAGCCCGTCACACGGCTCAGAAGCTCGAGAACGTCGAGAAGGACACGGATCGGGATTTCTTTATGTCCGCCCAGGAAGCGCAGAAGTACGGGATCATCGACGAGGTCATTCGGGACTGAATCCACATGGATACGACCCCGCGATCACGGCGAAACAGGGTAAAACTTTCGAAGAGGGCCTTGAGATGCCGAAGGATGTGCTCTATCCAACCCCTGATCAGATCAAAAGGATAAGAGATTACTGCGAAAAATGGGTGGAGGCTCAAGCGGTCGTGCGGCGCCGCATGGACGCCTACGAGGAGGACTACGCCGCTTTCGAGAAGAAAAAGGCGGAGAAGGGGAATCCCACCCTCCTCGATGACGACCCGGCCGGAAGGACGTGGTTTGAAAAGACCTGCGATAAACTCAAC
Source organism: Fretibacterium sp. (assembly GCF_057312375.1). Classification (NCBI taxonomy): domain Bacteria; kingdom Thermotogati; phylum Synergistota; class Synergistia; order Synergistales; family Aminobacteriaceae; genus Fretibacterium; species Fretibacterium sp. Next base: position 21,474 of record NZ_DBHLDX010000015.1, on the reverse strand, counting down.
GGTAATTTCCGACTCGATAAAGGCTACGCCCTCATCGTAGATGGCCCGGATAAGGTTCGATGTTGGGCACCGAACGACATCGCCGCGGTGACGGACCTGCACGTCACGACGATAACGCGCCGCCTGAACGCGATCGGGAAGGCCTCCTCGGCGGACTGGCGGGAGCGTCTGAAGGCCTGTACGCACGAAACGGAGAGGCATCCTGCCTATTACGATGGCATCTTCGACGTCTTGATGGATTGGAAGGCCGAGGACTACCTGAAGAAAACGATCCTCGACCCGCACCATTACAAGGGGGAGAAACTCTCCAAGGAGGATGAATATCAGATCCGTAGCTTCTGGCAGGAGGCAATGGACGAGGCCAGGAGAGCGTACGACGACAGGAAAGCCGAGGAGCCGAAGGTGAGCCCGGAGCAGGAGGAAGAGCTGCTGCGCTTCGTCATGGACGTTTCGGACGAAGATGAGCCGGGGTGGTCGTTCCGGCTCCCATGGGACAGGCCGTCTCATCACGGGAACGTTCCGGACGAGGGGCAGACGAGGGGAACGGCACTCGGAGGATTCAAGGACACCTTCACGGAGCTTTTGCGCAGCATGTCGCACTGGAAGGGGAACCTGAGCGCCGCCGCCCTCCTGTCGATCTACTCGGAACTGTCCCTCATCTTGAGCAGCCTCTACGCCTGGTTCCCCCTGATCGCTCTTTTGGTCCTCGCGACGTGCTTCCTGTGCCTGCGGTACAGGGTTCCGCCGCGGTCCTTCTGGGGCGCCACGGGGTCCACCGCGATCCTGTTCCTGGGGCTGTGGATTCTCTGCTTCGTGGGGCGCGGCTTTTCCGCGGAGAACCCCAGCCCTCTGATGCGCATCCCCCTGATGAAGGACCTTCAGCAGGGCATCGCCCGTCTGGAGGGCATCGAGGCGAGGCGGACCGCCGAGACACAGGCGATGTTGGAGGAAGCGCTGCAGGTCACCCACGCCTTCCTGCGGGAACGGCGCAGGACCGACACGCCCGTGTCGGAGGCGGAGTACCAGCAGATGCTGCACAAGACCGAGGCGCGGGAGACCCCGGAATCCCTCCGGCCTCTCCGCTCCGAGCTGCGCGTCAACGAGGCCCGAATCTACCTCCACTGGGCCTTCGACGATTACCGGTCGGGCCTCACCAAGCTCCAGGCGGCGGAACAGCTTCTGCTCCAGACCAGGGAGGAACTGACGCTGGCCGGACGAGGACACGACGTCCTTCGGGGAAGGACCGCCCTCGCACTGTCCGAGGTCCTCTACGCCGGCATGGAGCGCGGCCTGTGGGGCGAGCGCGCGGACGAGGCCATCCGCGCAGCCGACGAGGCGGCGTCGCTCCTGCGGGACCGGGAGCCACGGGAGGCGATCGCGGCTCAGGAGGCCCGTTCCCACCTTCTCTACTTCCGCGGGGGACAGTCCATCGACCCGAACTCGGCGGACCTTCGTCAGGCCGAGGAGGCCGCGCGGGAGGGCCTTGCCCTCTCCGCGCGGAACGAGGGCTTTCTGCACGCCGAACTCGCCTTGGCGCTGGGGCTTGCCCTGTCGGCCCAGGAGAACGCCAGAGAGGCCGTTCAAGCCTTCACGGACGGCCTTCGGCACACGGACATGCAGCTCCAGCCCAACCTCTACGTCGCGCTCTCCGCGGCCCTGGCGGAGGCCAATGCGGCGCTCTATCTCTACACGAAGGACCCCGCCCCGCGCAGGGACGCCGAGATGGCGCTGTCGGCGGCCTTCGGCGTCATGAACCGCTACGCTCACCTGACCTCGGACGCCTTCCTGCACTTCGCGCTGGCGCGGGCCTCCCTCGCCGCGGGGCTGGCGGCACAGAGCGGGGAGGACCTCGATCAGGCGCTTTCGAGCGTGAACCGGGTCCTCGACGTCTGGACGTTCACCCCCTACACGTCGAACCACATCCAGGCGGCCTACACCAAGGCCGCGATCCTGACGGGGATGACCTTCCTGCCCAAAAAGCACGAGGACTTCGACAGGCTGGAGAGGGCGGGAAGCGAGATGGGCTCCGAGGCGGGCGACATGATCCGGAACGCCGCGCGCGACGCCCGCAGGGCGCGCATCCTCATGGACCAGGCCGTCAACCGCGAGGCCCTGCGCAAGGCCGTTCAGACCCTGGAGCAGATCGCCTACTACGACCGCACCAACCCGACCCTCGCGCGGAAGTGCGCCACGGACCTGTTCAACGCCTACCTGGTCCTGGTGGAGGCCCACGCCGCTGCGGGGGCCATGGATAAGCTGTTCGGGCCGGAGGACGACGAGGATCACTGTGCCGCGGCAGAACGGGCCCTCCACCGCGCCCGTGAGCTGGCCGGAGGGCAGGGGACGAAGAAGATCGAGCGCGCGGAGTCGTCCTTGCAAAGACTCCGCCTGTCCTCCAGCGCGGCACAGATGCTGATGCGCCTGTCCGGAAAGACGTCGCAGGACCTCATGGGTCGAACGGCGCGCTGAAGCGACCGCGCGGAGCCTCGTAGGGAATGCCGAAGTCCGCGCAGATCCCCCGCGTAAAGAGCAGGTGAACGACCGGAACGCCGCGCGCGAGGTATTCATAGATCAGTCCTCGTTCCTCATTTTGGGGGATGGAGGCCGGCTTCCTCAGGAGCCCGTGTCCGAGGCTCAGGACCTTCATTTCCCCCGCGCCCTCCGCCCCAAGGCTCGTGGCGGGGCCGCCGCAACTGACAAAACACCGGACGCCGGGGGGCGCGTCGAAGATGTCGAGTCGCCGCCGAATGGCGCCCGACAGGGAGGGTTCCTCGATGCTGGGTTCGCTCCGCGAATCCAGCAGGGACCGCACTGTCGGCCAGGGGTCCTCCAGGAGCGTCTCCGCCAGCCGATCCCCTGCCCCGCCCGGTGAGACCGCCGCAAGCCGCGTCCGCAGAAGCCCCCGTCGGTTCAAGAGGTCCAACATGACGGGGAATGTAAACCCCGGGGTCGTCCCGCCGTACATGGAGGACCCATAGGACAGAACCATCCGCACCTTGAGCCCCATGACCTCCGCGGCGCAGAGAACGGCAAGGGAATAGCCGGGGAATGAGCCGCTGGCGTTGACGGCGATCCAGTCCCCCGATACCGTTCCGGCTCGCCGCAGGTACGCCTCCACCGCGTCCGCCATCTCAGGTCGCGCGGACGCGCGCTTGTCCGCCAGGTCTCCCAGGGTGGTCGTCAGCGGGGAGAACTCCACGCCGATCAGACCGCTTCCGTCGGGGTCCGTCTCCGGGTCGAACAGCCCCAGCCGAGTCCTCTCCACTCGAAGGACGTCCTCGCACCGCCGCATGAGCTCTGCGGCCTGCCGTGCGGCGGCCGGTGAAGGGAGCGGCCCCAACAGCATCGCGCAGAGCAACGCCACCAAAGCCTTTCTCAGGGAACCGCCCCCACTTCGCCCGAAAAGGGCGGAGCGGCCCGAAGGCCGCTCCGCAAGACGTTGAACGACGTTCATGACGCCCCCGTCTACTTCTTGGGGGCCTCCTTGGAGGATCGGCGCAGGGTATCGAAGCCCACCGTCTTGTTCCACCACTCAGGATACGGCGTTGCCTTGACGTCCGTGTAGCCCAGAGCGTACTTGGAGAGCAGGCGATCTCCCAAGGACTGCCAGCGGTCGTGCCAATCCGTGGCGTGGCTGTAGGCGAAGTCCGTGATCAGGTCGATGGCGTCGTCCCGCTTGCCGTCCTTGATCAACTGCGCTGCGGCGTTCTGGATCAGCGGGGCCTGGAGGTAGAGGGGCTTCAGCTTGGCGTCGCGGGCCTTGTGGATCTCCTCGCGGGCATCCTGGTAGCGCAGGCCCGCGATCTCCTGCACGCGGGTGCAGGTCCACCAGCCGGACTTCGGGTCGTAGGGATGGAAGCGGTCGCCGATGGAGTAAAGCGGGGGCAGCGCCCTCATGATCGGCCACAGCGGCGTGATGTAGGTCGTGTCCGGCGCGCCATAGCCATACCAGCTGATGCCGCGGACCTCCTCGGGAAGGTCCCCGCGAACCTGCGCAATGTGTACGTAGCAGGTGCGCATCATGTTGATGGAACGCTCCCAGGAAGCGTCGGGGTTCTCCTTGCTGGAGTTGGCGAAGCGGATGGGGTTCCCCCACGGGCCGGCCTGGATGCCCTGGCTCAGGTCGAAGGACGTCCCCGCGTACCAGTCGCCCTTGATCGTGAAGAGGTCCTGGACGGTGAGCTTGCGGTCCGGCTTGATGGACATCGGATAATCGTACTCGTCCGGTCCCATCTTGAAGCTCTCCGGCGCCAACAGGGACAGCACGCGCCACTCGCGGCGCGTCGAGTAGAGCTCCGTCGAGGGCGAGTAGACATCGGCCGGGCTGAAGTCCTTCTCGTTCACGTCCTTGGCCTCGATGAAGCCGTTCTTCACGGCGAAGTCCACCAGGTCCGGGCAGTGCATCACGTTTTCCTTGTCCGTCAAGTCAAGGTGACGCAGGCGGGCGCGGTTGGCCGCCACGAACACCTCGTCGTCCGGCACGCGCCACGCGGCCCAGATCTTGTTGCCGTAGAACTCGATGACCCACGTCTCGTTCCCGTCCGTCAGGGGCATGGTCTCGCCGGCGTCGTACCAGCCGTACTTCTCGACCAGGTCGCCCATGATCTTGACGGCCTCGCGGGCGGAGGCGGCCCGCTCCAGCATGACGTCCTGAATGAGCCAGGCGTCGAGGGAACCGGCAGCGTCCTTCTCCATGATCTGCTGGACCTTTTCGCTGCGCGCATCGGTCACCTGCACGCCGTTGGTGGCCTCGGCGATGGCCACCCCCTTCTCGTTCATGAAGGAGTAGCGGGAGAAGAAGTAGCGGTACGTGTGCGGGACCTGCGGAATCTCGTCCAGCTGCTGCGCGTCCCCCTCATAGCCATGTGCGTCCTTGATCAGCGGGCGCATGGAGCCCTCCGGCCAGTCAGCCTCAGGCACGATGAAAAGACGGGAGTTCGCGGTACGCGAGTCGTCGTTGTGCGTGATCATGGCGCTGCCGTCCACCGTCGCGTTCTTGCCCGCCGCGATCACCGTGCAGGCAAACGCCGCACCCGACAAGAGCCCCAAGAGCAAAAGAGCGGAAAAAAAGACCTTCAGTGCCCGGAACTTTCCTCGATACATGGTTCTCCTCCTCCATAGATAAAAACGAATCTCACCAAAAAGCATCCCTCAACACATACTGCACGGCCACAGGGCCAAAAATCGCCGGTTCGTCCCTAATTCCAGAAGACCTTCGAGGGGTCCGACTTGGAGGGGTCGTGATAAAAGGCCCCCAGCCCCTTCTCCTTGACGTCCGTATAGGTCGGGAAGGAGAGGCGGAGCTCCTTCTCCGGGTCCCCCGCAAAGTCGTTCATCTGACGGATCATGGCGAGCGTTCCGGAGAGGTGGCGGCCGACGCGGTCCCACATGGGGCAGCCCACGGCGATGTCGTAGGCACAGAACAGGAGCTCGTGCTCCGCCGCGGTCTGCAGGAACTCGTCCTTGCCCGTCATCATGAGGTCCTCCGTGATCTTTCCGGCCACGCGGTCGATAAAGGGTTCGGGCGTCTCCATCAGGATGACCAGCGCATCGCTGAAATCTCCCACCTCGCGGTGCGTCAGGCCTCGAAGGCTCTTGGGCGACGCCTCACACTTCATGGGGAACTCGGTGTCGGTCAACTCCATCGCTGCCATCATCGCCATGTCCTGCGCCCTGTCGTGGGCCACGTAGGTCGCCACGACGGGGTACATCAGGGACGCCTCGTGGGAGTCCACGAAAAGCGTGATGTTCTCCTTGCGCGTCAGCTCCATGATGGCGAAGGCAAGCTGTTCCGTGAGGTTCCCGTCCGGGCGGCCCGGAAAGGTCCGGTTCAGGTTGCGGGAGTCCGTGTAGTCCAGGTTCTGACCCGACGGGTAGTGGACGTAGGTGAACGGGTCCGGCCACTGGTCCAGAGGGGAGCTGTTGCGGTCCCCGATGCGGTAGGGCTTGGGGCCGAAGGGCGTCTCCACGTGGAGAAACTTCGGGTAAGCGTTGCCCAGCATCCCCACCGTGGACGCACTGCGGTTCGCGTGGGGACAGACGAAGACCCTCCCCTTCTCCACGTTGAGGTTCTCCATGATCAGGTAGGCGGAGAGGGACGTGGCCGGCTCATAGGGATGGGTTCCCCCCAAGTAGAGCATCGACCCGCCCGGGACGCCGGAGTCGAAGAGGTAGACGGGCGTGTCCATCTCCGTCCCCTTGATGGGGGGGAAGTAATCGCTCAGCATAAAGGTCCGCGTAAAGGAGTCGGAGACCACGACGGACTCCTTCATCTCGCGGAGCTCGACGAACTCCCGCCCTCCCAGCCAGGCCAGCCCCAGCGCGCAGCAGAGCAGGATCAGCTGGCGCAGCTTTGCGCCGCTCTCGTAACTCATCATGTCCGCACCTCTGCTACTTGATGTGCAGCGCACGCAGCAGGAAGGGGATGAGCGTGTAAGCGTAGACGATGTCGTACACGATGCTCCTGCGCGTCTTGCGGGCAAACAGGCCGCGAAGCAACAGGAGGGCGACACCCCCCGCCATGATGAAGTAGAACTGGTGGATCACCTCGTTGGAAAGGCGCAGAAAGTCTTCCATTAAAAAACCTCCTTGGTCTAGTTGAAGATCAGCCATTTGAAGTCGTTTGCGTAGATCAGCATCCCTACCGCAACGAGCCCCATGAAGATGGCCGGAACCAGGATCGAGCGCAGGAAGGAGAGGTAAGAGCCCTTGTACCCCGAGACCTCGATGGCCACGCGCCCCGATATCCTGGAGGGAGGCAGGCAGTCCCCCAGCGGGAAGATGAGGCTGAGAGCCGTCGCGACGATCGTGACGTTGACTCCGATGGAGTTGAAGAGGAAGATGAGGGGCGTCCCCAGGATGATGCCGCTGCTGTAGCTCAGGGCACCCTGGGCAAAGGGCAGGACGAACGGGGCGAAGGCGTAAATCAGCCTCACGGGAAGCGTGACGAACGTGATCGCGATCAGGCCGCGCACCCCCGTCGCCGCCATGATGTTGACGAGGACTCCCACGCTGATGACCGTAGCCAGCAGGGGGAACACCTGCTCCGACGTCTCGGAGAGGACTCCGTACCACCCTGAAAGGCCCAGTTTCCTGGGGGACAGGAGCATCGCAACAGCCGTGCTGATGATGAAAATCAACGGGATCCCAAGGATCGGGATGTAGAACGCCGCGTACTTTGAGAGGACCAGGAGCAGGATCAGCACGACAAGGGGCGTCGCGATGCGGAAGGCCGTCATCCCCTCGGGAGGCACCGGCAGGGAGGCCAAGACCTCGTCCTTGGGCTTCGGCTCACCGCCCCGCAGCAGGTAGAACACCGTGAAGACCGTGATGACGGCGATCGGAGCCAGAAGGGGCACGTCAAAACCCACGTAGGGCATGTTGGCCTGTGCGCACATCAACATGACCCACAGGTTGATGGGCGGCGCCACGGCCGCCAGCATCGAGGTGACGTAGATGAAGGCCACAATCCTCGTCTCGCGAATCCCCATAAAGCGCAGCACCGTGGCCACCATGCCGCCGACCACGAACATCGAAACGCTGCCCGCCCCCGTGAGGGCGCCGGGGATCAGCATGATGATGGCCAGGAGGAAGAAAAGCACCCACTTGTGCTCGTAGAAGCGGCCCACCATCCGGCGGACCAGCGCATCCATGGCGCCCGTGGCGGAGTAGAAGTTGATGAAGATCGAGGCCGTGAGGAAGGTAAAGGCCACGTCGAAATACGTGAACGTCCCCTCTACGAAGAGGCGCACCGGGAACCCCAGCTTGCCGACGAGAGCCCCCACAACGGCCGTGACCACCATGGAGAGCTCAGGGGACTTGAGCTTCCAGCTCGCCAGGGCGAAGGTCACGACCATCGCGGCGAGGACCTGCGACGTTTCCGCGTACATGGCAACCCCCTCAGGCTATTTGCCGTACATCGCCTTCGCGAAGGCGTTGAGCTCCATGGCGCTCTTCAGGTAGGTGATCGGAACGTTGTGCTCCTCGGCGAACTTCGTGAACTTGCCGTCCTCGTCCCCCTCACGGTTGACGACGATGTGGCTCGCAAAGGGAAGGATCGCGTCAATGGAGCGCTCGTCCGCGCTGCCCGGCTTCCCGCGGCGCGCCTTGCCCTCGATATGGGCCGCGATGACCTGCAGGTTCAGCTCCTTCGCCTTGGCCATCAGTGCGTTCAGGCGCTCGATCTCCTGATCGATGGTGATGCCCGAAGCGCCAAGGCCCTTGGCCGATGAGCCGATCACCACGAGGACGGTCTTGTAGCCGCCGCTCTCGAGATCCTCAGGCTTGGGCTCCGCGTTGTAGGTCAGGTCGTTCACGACGCCCGCCCGGGTTACGAGAAGCCGCCCCATCTTGCCGCCGGGCCCCTGTCCCGCGTTGGTGATCAGGAGGGGCTCCTGCCCCTGCGGCGGCTCCGCCCCTTCCAGCTCGGCATACGCCAATCCAGCCGTGACCAGCAACAAGAGAACTGCAAGCAGACCGATTCTCTTCATTTCTAAAGAAAACCTCCTTAAAAAAGATATTTGAGATTACCTCCCATCGCTGCGACGAGAGGACGCTTCATCCGGACCTCCTGCATCGCCCGTCAGGCCCATTCCGGAATTCAACGCACAAAAGCAAGAAAGAATTAAAGGACACCCTTTTATGGCTGATCTTACCATAAGTTATTATAAGGGATTCGTCGGATAAAACGGCTTTCCGATGGAAAAATATATTTTCCAAATAGACACGCCAGCGCCAGGTGCCCCACGGCAAAGCCGCCAGGGCTTTCCTTTTTTCGCGTGGTGCGCTAAACTTCCTGCATGAATACGACAATACGCCCCTCCTGCGACGATCCGCGGAAGTCGCGGGAGCTGTCGTTTGAATTTTTGACGAACTGGAGGCCTTCTGCAATGGCAAAGCAGGATCGCATTTACCTTTCCCCGCCCCACATGAGCGGGGACGAGGCCGTCCGGGTGAGCGAGGCCTTCGCCTCCAACTGGATCGCCCCGCTGGGCCCTCACGTCGAGGCCTTCGAGAGGGAGGTCGCGGAGCGCGTCGGAGTGCGCGCCGCTCTGGCCACCTCGTCGGGGACGGCCGCCCTGCACCTGGCCGGAGCGCTCCTGGGCATCGGCCGGGGAGACCTCGTGCTGTGCGCCTCCTTCACCTTCGCCGCCTCCGTCGCCCCCGCCTTCCACGCCGGCGCGGAGCTCGCCTTCGTCGACTCGGAGCCCGGCTCGTGGAACATGAGCCCCGGTGCGCTGGAGCGGGCCCTGGCCGACTGCGAAAAAAGGGGGAAGCTGCCGAAGGCCATCATCCTGGTGGACCTCTACGGCCAGAGCTGCGACATGGACCCGCTGCTGGCGCTCGCCGCACGCTATGGCGTCCCCGTGATCGAGGACGCCGCCGAGGCGCTGGGGTCGGAGTACAGGGGACGGCCCAACGGCTCCTTCGGGGCCTTCGCGGCGCTCTCCTTCAACGGAAACAAGATCATCACGACGTCCGGAGGCGGAATGCTGCTCTCCAACGACGAGGAGGCCGTCGCCCGCGCGCGCTTTCTCGCGACGCAGGCGCGCGACCCCGCGCCCTGGTACCAGCACTCCACGCTGGGCTGGAACTATCGCCTCAGCAACGTGCTGGCCGGCATCGGCCGCGGGCAACTGGCGCACCTGGAGGAACGGATCGCGGCCAGGCGCCGGATATTCGATCGCTACGTCGAGGCGCTGGGGGAGGTCCAAGGTCTCTCCTTCATGCCGGAGCCGTCCTGGAGCTGCAGCAACCGCTGGCTCTCCGCCGTCGTCCTGACGGACCCGATCAAGTCCTCTCCGCTCTCCGTGCTGGAGCGCCTGGAGTCCTGCAACATCGAGGGGCGGCCCCTCTGGAAGCCCATGCACCTTCAGCCCGTCTTCAAGGGAGCGGACTACTGGCCCCACGAGCCGGGCCGCGATGTTTCGGGGGACCTGTTCGGGCGCGGCCTGTGCCTGCCCTCCGGCACGGCCATGACGGAGCAGCAGCAGGACCGCGTCATTGCCGCCGTCCGGGAGGCCGTCGACGCGCCGAAGGTCATCGCCGTCTAGCTCGATGTTCAAGCGCCTTTTCGACGTCGCAGGGGCCGCGCTGGGGCTCCTCCTCCTCTCCCCCGTCATGCTGACCGTCGCGGCCTGCGTGCGGCGGCGCATGGGGTCCCCCGCCGTCTTCGTGCAGACGCGAGCCGGGCGCGGAGGCAAGCCCTTCGCCCTCTACAAGTTCCGCTCCATGACGGACGAGCGCGACCCCGAAGGGAACCTCCTGCCGGACGCGGAGCGCCTGACGCCCCTGGGGCGGTTCCTGCGCCGCACGAGCCTGGACGAGTTGCCTCAGCTCTGGAACGTCCTGCGGGGCGACATGAGCCTCGTGGGGCCTCGCCCGCTCCTGACGCAGTACGTGCCGCTCTACGACGCCCGGCAGCGGAAGCGCCTCGACGTCAGGCCGGGCATCACGGGCTGGGCACAGGTCAACGGGCGCAACGCGCTCTCATGGCCCGCGAAGTTCGAGTTGGACGTCTGGTACGTGGAGCACCGCTCGACGAGGCTGGACCTGAAGATCATCCTGCTGACTATAAAGAAGGTGCTGGCGCGCGAGGGCATCTCCGCACCGGGCGAGGACACCATGCCGCCGTTTGAGGGAAACGGCCCTGAGTCCGGGGACAGCACGCCGAACAAAGGAGCATGAGAAAATGAACTCTTTGAAGGAATCGCGGGGCCCCCTGGAGGCCGCTCCATGAGGACGTGCGTCCTGCACGGCGCGAGGATCGGCGGCGTCGCCGCCTGCGTGCCCAGGGACAGGGTGGACAACGGGACTGCGGGCGAGGAGCTCTTTGGCTCCCGCCTCGCCGACACCATCAGGGTAACCGGCATACGGGAGCGCCGCATCGCACCCCAAGGCGTTACGTCCCTGGACCTCTCCGTCGCGGCGGGGAAACGGCTCCTCGACGCAGCGGCCATGGACCCTGCGACAGTGGGCGGCGTGGTCTTCGTCACGCAGACGCCGGATCACGATATGCCCAACAACTCGTCGCGCGCGGCGCACCTCCTGGGCTTGTCGAAGGACTGTTCCGCGGTGGACACGAACTTCGGCTGTTCGGGGTACGTCTACGGGCTGTGGCTGGCAGGCCTCATGGCACGCTCCCTCGCCGCCCCGGTGCTTCTGCTGGACGGGGAAACGCAGTCGCGCTGCACCTCGCCCAGGGACCGTTCAACGGCCCTGATCTTCGGCGACGCAGGCTCCGCGACGCTCGTCCTGCCCGACGAGGAGGTCGCCCCCTGGCACTTCGGCTTCCTGACGGACGGCTCAAAACACGAGGTCCTCATCATCCCTGAGGGGCGCTCCCGGCAGCCCTTCAACGAACAGTCCCTGGAGTACCGCGAGTGGCCGGACGGCGGCGTCCGACGCCCCATCGACATCCGTATGGACGGCATGGCCGTGTTCGACTTCGTGGTACGGAACGTCCCCGGATGCCTCAAGGCCCTGCTGTCCGGCGCGGGCTGCTCCGCCTCGGAGGTTGACCTGCTGCTCCTGCACCAGGCCAACCTGTTCATGATCCAGCAGACGGCCAAACTGCTCAACGTCCCGCTGGATAGGATGCCCGTGAGCCTCGACCGTTACGGCAACTCAAGCTCCGCCACCATCCCCGTGACGATATGCTCCGAGGCGGCGCAGCAGGTGGCGGGCCGGACGAACCACGCCCTGCTGGCCGGCTTCGGGGCCGGGCTCTCCATCGCAGCGGCGCTGATCGACCTGGGGCCCTGCGTCTGCCCCCCTCTCATCGAATACGACGAGGACGCGATGGCATAACGCAGGATGTCCTTGATTATTTCTTGATTATTTTCTATTTGGAGGTTCTTTTAGAATGACGAACGAGGAAAAGCTGGCGCTCCTGATCGAGACCATCGAGGCCGACCCGAAGGACGTGAAGCCCGACACCCTGCTGGAGACGCTGGACTGCTGGGACTCCCTCAGCAAGCTCTCCGTGCTGGCGATGTTCACCGCGCGCTTTAATCGCGACGTCGGCGTTGACGCCATCCGGGGCTTCAAGACGGTGGACGATATCCTGAAGGAAATGCACGAGTAGATGAGCGCCCTTCAGAACTCCCAGCCCGGAATCGAGGCCATCGAGTACTGGCTCCCGGACCAGGTCGTCACCAACGAGGACCTGGCGCGGGAATTTTGCGATTGGGACCCGCAAAAGGCCTGGCGGGCAACCGGCATTCGAGAGAGGCGCGTGGGGCCGGAACCCGCTTCGGACATGGCCGTGCAGGCCGCAGAAAAGCTCTTTTCGCTTCACGCCGTGGACCGAAGTTCCATCGACTTCCTCCTGCTGGTCACTCAAAGCCGGGACTATCCCATGCCGGCCACCGCCTGCATCGTGCAGGACAAGCTGGGCCTCCCGACGTCCTGCGGGGCCCTGGACCTCACGCTGGGCTGTTCGGGCTACGTCTACGGCCTTTTCATGGCCAAGGCACTGTTGGCCTCGGGCAGTTGCCGCCGCGTCCTCCTGCTCACGGTGGAAAAGATATCGCACCTGCACCCGGCCGACAGGAGCACGCGCGTCCTCCTCGGCGAGGGGGCCTCCGCAACGCTGCTCTCCATATCGGACCCTATCGCCTCCATCGGGAACTTCGACCTCGGGACGGACGGGAGTGGATACGCCAACCTCATCGTCCCCGCCGGAGGCACCGCCCTTCCCCACTCCCCGGAGACGGCGCGCTCCGTTGTGGACTCGGCGGGAAACGTCCGCAGTCAGGACACTCTCTTTATGGACGGCATGGAGATCTTCAGCTTCTCCGTGAGGGAAGCGCCGAAGACCTTCAGGGCTGCGCTGGAGAAGAACGGAATGACCAAGGAGGACGTCGCCCTGTTCGTCTTTCATCAGGCGAACCGAATGATCCTGGAGACGCTGCGGACCAAACTGGACATCGACCCAAGCCGCTTCTGCATCGACCTCGAGCGCGTGGGCAACACCTCGTCCTGCTCCATCCCCATCGCCCTGCGGGACCGCATGGACGCACTAAAGCCCGGAGACAACGTCCTGTTGTGCGGCTTCGGCATCGGCTACTCCTGGGGGAGCACCGTCTTGAAATGGAGGCGTTCTCATGACTGACCCCTTCGCCCTGGAAGGGCGTCTCATCCTGGTGACCGGTGCGTCCTCCGGCATCGGGCGCTGCATCGCGATACGGGCCGCCCAGCGGAGGGCAAAACTCATCCTGACCGGCCGCGACGAGGCGCGGCTCGCGGAAACCGCGAGCCAGCTCGACGGCACGGGACATCGGTGGATCCCGCTCGACCTGGGCCGGCGGGAGGACCTTGAGCCGGCCATCGCCGAGGCCCTCGGCAACACGCCCCCTCTGTCGGGCTTTGTGCACAGCGCCGGCGTTGCGCCGACGGTCCTGCTCCGCGACCTGAGCCCCGAAGCCGCGGAGGAGATGATGCGCGTCAACTGGCTGTCCTTCATGGCTCTGGCCAAGGCGATCTGTCGCCGCGGGCACTACGCTCCCGGAATGAGCGTCGTCGCCGTGGCCTCCATCTCCGCGACGGCAGGACAGACGGGGCTCAGCGCCTACTGCGCCACGAAGGGCGCCCTCATTGCCGCCGTCCGATCGTTGGCCGCGGAGTACGCCCCGCGGGGAATCCGATTCAACTGCGTATCCCCTGCCCCCGTGGACACCCCCATGCAGCGCGCCACCCGCGAACGGCTGGGCGACACCTGGTATCAAAAGGAGGTGTTGGACAGGGCAAAGCTCGGCACGCTGGCCCCTGAGGACGTGGCGGACCCCATCCTCTTCCTCCTGTCCGACGCCAGCCGCCGCATCACGGGCGTCAACCTGACGATAGATGGCGGCTGGTCCTTCGCCTGACGCCGCAGGCTTCGCACCTCGAATGGTCCACCCCCTCCAAATTGGTGGCCGCGTGATAAAATAGAGCCGGGTCGAGGCCCGCAGTGCGACGCCGTTCGTGTGGCTCGCAGGCCGGCCTCGAGGGGGGGGCCGTGCGCCGCCCTGACCGGCGTTGAAGGCGCGTTTTAACGTTGACGTTATGGAAGGAGTGAGCGCAAGATGATCCTGAGTGAAAAGGGCTGGGCGTTTGTGGCGGGGCTCGCTGCCGGCATCGGAGCCGCCTGCTTTGTCAAGAGCCGGGCCGGCCGCGCTGCGGCCGTGGCCGTCACCGCCAAAGGGATGAAGCTGAAGGAGCAGGTGGCTGGCTTCGCCGAACGCGCGAAGGAGAACCTGGAGGACATCGCCGCCGAGGCCCGCCAGAAGGCAAACGAATAAGGAAGCCTCGACGCAACCGGGCCGCCGGACATCCGGCGGCTTTTTTGATTTTTTCCAGCCTCCGTCTGCAATCCATGGGGCTGCTTCTGGGAGAGGCGGCATCAACGAACAAGGCTGACGGCGTGGCCCGTCAGCCAGCCAAAGGAACGAAGCGTAATGGAATACACCATCGAGCATCAAATCCCGGGGCGCATGCGGCTTCGATGTCCCTCAGGGTCCTTTTCACAATCCGAGGCCTACGCCATTGCGGCGATCCTCGAAACGCAGAGCGGCGTCCTTGAGGCCCGTGCCTCTCACAGGACGGGAAGCCTTTTGATCCGCTACAGCGAGGGGCACCGCGACGAGGTCCTCAAGGCTGTGGACCTCCTGGACCGCTCCTTTTACGGCCAGATCGACGGCGCCGCCCTGGCCCCCGCCCCCAGCGAGAGCATCGGGAAGAGCCTCGCCTCCGTGTTCGTCGGGCTCGCTGTCCGGGCCCTCATGCCGCGGATCATTCGTTCCACGCTGACGATCTTTCGCGCGATGCCCCTCTTGAGAAAGGGCCTTCACAGCATCCTTGCCCGCAGACAGGTCAACGTTTCCGTGCTGGACGCCTCGGCGGTCGGCGTTTCCCTGATGCGCCGCGACTTCCGCACCGCCACCGTCATCACGACGCTCCTGACCCTGGGGGACATGCTGGAGGAGTGGACGCACAAGAGGTCCCAGGAGAGCCTGGGGGACAGCCTGACGCTGAAGGTCGATCAGCTCTGGATCAGACGTGACGGATGCGAGGTCCAGATCCCCATGAAGGAGCTTGCCATCGGGGACTGCGTCGTCGTCCGAACGGGCAGCGTCATCCCGGTGGACGGCGTCGTCGTGGACGGGGACGCCATGGTCGATCAGTCGGCGATGACGGGAGAGTCCACCGCCATCCGGCGCACGCCCGGCCTCTCGGTCTACGCTGGAACGCTCGTCGAGGACGGGGAGCTCGTCGTCCGCGTCACCGCCTTTGACAGCGATACGCGCATCCACAGGATCGCGGCGATGATCGACGAGTCGGAGGGCCTGAAAGCGGAGGTCCAGAGCCGGGCCGAGAGGATGGCGGACGCCATCGTCCCCTGGAGCTTCCTCCTGGCGGGCGGCATCTACCTCCTGACGGGAAACGCCGTGCGGGCCGTTTCGGCGCTGCTCGTGGACTACTCCTGCGCCATCAAGCTCGCGACGCCGCTCGCGATCCTGGCGGCCATGCGCGAGGGCCTGAAGAGCGGCGTCCTGATCAAGGGCGGGCGATTCCTCGAGGCGATCGCCTCCGCCGAAACGTTCGTCTTCGACAAGACGGGGACCCTGACGGTTTCCACCCCCTCCGTAGTGGAGGTGGTCCCCTTTGAGGGCTACGACCGCGACGAGGTCCTGCGGACCGCGGCCTGTCTGGAAGAGCACTTCCCTCACTCCCTGGCGCGAGCCGTCGTGAGGCAGGCGGAACTCGAGGCGCTGTCACACAAGGAGAAGCACTCCACGATAGAGTACATCGCGGCCCACGGCATCGTGTCCCACATCGGCACGGACAGGGTCCTGTTGGGGAGTGCCCACTTCGTGTTCGAGGACATGGGCCTCACCCCCTCGCCTGAGCAGCAGGCAATCATCGAACGAAAGCGCGGGGAGCGCTCCATGCTCTACCTGGCGATC
Organism: Fretibacterium sp.; assembly: GCF_057312375.1. Lineage (NCBI taxonomy): Bacteria > Thermotogati > Synergistota > Synergistia > Synergistales > Aminobacteriaceae > Fretibacterium > Fretibacterium sp. The sequence continues at coordinate 5,527 of NZ_DBHLDX010000015.1, read as the reverse complement.
GGGGACTGCCTGGCGGGCTTTCTCTGCATCGAGGACCCGCTGAGGCAGGACGCTGCCGAGACGATCCGGCGCCTTCACGACACGGGCGTCAAGCGCGTCGTCATGCTCACCGGGGACAACCCCTACGTCGCGCGGGCCGTCGCCGGAAGGGTGGGGGTGGACGAAACGATGGCCCAGCTCCTGCCGGAGGACAAGACGAGGCTCGTCAAGCGGTGGAAGCAGGAGGGCGGCAGCGTCGTCATGGTGGGCGACGGCATCAACGACTCCCCCGCTCTGGCTGCCGCCGACGTCAGCATCGCCATGCGCAGCGGGGCGGACATCACCCAGGCGGTCGCGGACATCGTCCTGACGGACAACCGCCTGACGGCCATCGCGGACGCCCGCCTCCTGGGGGCAAGGGTCATACAGAAGATCCGGCGCAACTACGCCTTCATCGTCGGCGCCAACACGCTCCTCCTCGCGTTGGGGACGGGCGGCGCCATCACCCCCGGCGCGGCGGCGCTGCTGCACAACCTGGTGACGCTGGGGGCTGGCGCCTTCAGCCTGACGCCTCTTCTGCCCTCCCCCTTGCCAGCCATGGAGGAGGACGCATGATCGAGAGCTTCATCGAGGGGCGCGTTCGCCTGCGCTCCCCCCTGCTGCACGATGAGGAACTGGCTCGCCGCCTGAGCGAGGGGCTTCTCGCCATCGAGGGTGTGCGCCGGGCTCAGGTCAACCGGCACACAAGAGGCCTGCTCCTCGAATACGACAAGGACCGGCTTCCCCTGGAGCGCCTCGCGCCCGCCCTGCCGATCTTCGACCGAATCAACGCCCTCGAGCGCCGTCCCGAGGGCGAACGCCGTGCCGCCCTCGACGCGGCCCTGACGGACCTGCGCCATCTGCTGGGCTGACGTCCCCGACCAACGTAAGTCTGCGCCGCGCCAGCGGCGCTTTTTTCATCCTCATCCTCCCCTGTTGCGCCCAATGCCCTGCCCGGAAGGGGGAAAAGGGGGTAAAATGATGGCGATGCTTTTGAACTATCAACGTTAAGGGTGATTTGCATGCAGGTCATTGCACAAACCATTTTACGGATAGCCTCCGACGTCCTGGGCGCCCCCCTGGCGGAGGGAACGGCCATGGCGGACGTTCCGGAGTGGGACTCGCTGAAGACGCTTCAGATCGTCATGTCCCTGGACGAGGCGGGACTTTCCATCCCGCTGGAGAGGATCGCGGAGGTCAAGGGCGTCCCGGACCTGATCCGCTTCGCGCAGCAGCGCCATGCATGACCTCGTCGTCTACGGCGCCGGAGGCCTTGGGCGTGAGGTTGGAGAGATGGTGCGCCGCATCAACGAACGCCACCGCTTCTGGCACCTCCTGGGCTTCGTCGACGACGGCGGAGCCTCCGGTGACCTGGGCGGCTTTGAATTCCTCGGCGGACTGGAGTTCATCCAGAGGTTCAACGGCCCCCTGGACGTCGTCATCGCCATCGCCCTCCCGACAGCGAAGCGCCGGCTCTACGAAACGCTGAAGCAGGATTGCCCCAACGTGACCTTCCCCAGCGTGATCGACACGGGAGCTCGGCTGTCCTCCCGCGTAAGCCTCGATGAGGGCGTCATCATCTCCCACTTCTGTTCCGTCTCCGTGGAGGTCCGGCTGGGGCGGTGCGTCTTTCTGAACACGGGCACGCACGTCGGCCACGACACCACGATCGGGGACTTCAGCTCCGTCATGCCCAACGTGGACATCTCAGGGAACGTGACCGTCGGGAGCGACGCACTGATCGGGGTGAACTCCGCCATCCTTCAGGGGGTCGCCGTCGGCTCAGGCGCCACCGTCGGCATGGGGGCCATCGTCATGACGCCGGTGCCGGAAGGCTGCACGGTCCTGGGCAACCCGGCACGAAAGTTCTGAGGCAGGCCATGAGACAGACCCACAACGAGCCGCTCATCCTCCTTGCGAACTTCACCGCCGAAAGCCTCGCTATGCGGCTGCGCGGCGAAGGCATTGACGCCCATACCATGCCAGGCTTCGACACGTGGCGCATGGAGCTCCTCTCGGAGGCGTCTCCCATCTGGCAGGAGGCACAAGGCGTGCTCCTCTTGCTCCTGCACGGGCCGGCGATCTTCCCCAACGGGGTCGATGCCGGTTTTGCCGGCGTCTTGGACGACGCTCTGGCCCTCATTCGAGGGGCGCGTGAGGCACATCCGGACCACACGCTGGTCGTCTCCACCCTGGACCTCCCCTCCCCGCCTGCGCTGCCCCTGGCGGCGGCGGACCCGGCGCGGGAGGCGTCCCACCGCTGGCGCTCCGGCCTGGCGGCCATGGACCTTCCCGTGCTGGACCTGGAGTCCCTCGCTGCGGAGGTCGGCAGAGCGAACTTCTACAACGCAAAGACGTGGTACTTCGGGGCCCTGCCCTTCTCGGCGGAGGGCGAAAAACGCCTGGCCCAGGGGGCCGCCCGCGTCCTCCGCGTCCTGAACCGCAGCCGCAAAAAGTGCCTCGTGCTGGACCTGGACGACACGCTGTGGGGCGGCGTCATCAGCGAGGACGGGCTGGAGGGCATCGCGCTGTCCGACCATGGCGTCGGGGCAGTCTACCGCGACGTCCAGAGCCTCGTCAAGGCCCTGTCGGCGCAGGGCGTGCTCCTGGCCGTCAACTCCAAGAACGACCTCGAGGACGCGCTGTTGCCCTTTCGGAAACACCCGCACGCCGTCCTGCAAGAGGAGGACTTCGCCGTCGTCCGTGCCAACTGGCGGCCCAAGCCCGAAAACGTTCGGGACATTGCCGGCGCGCTCAACATCGGCATGGACTCCCTGGTCTTCATCGACGACAACCCGGCGGAACGGGCCGCCGTGCGCGCGGCCTGCCCGGAGGTGGAGGTCCCGGAGTTCCCGCCGGACACCTCCGCCCTGCCCGCCTTCATCCGCGAGGTTGCAGACCGGTTTTTCACCGCTCCGTGCCTGAGCGCCGAGGACACCGGCAAGACCGCGATGTACCGGGCGGAGGCCAGAAGAGCGGAGGCGCGCGCCCACGCCTCGCTGGGGGACTACCTCGCCTCCCTGGAGATGAGGCTCAGCCTGCGCCCCCTGGGCGAGGAGGAAATCCCGCGGGCGGCGCAGCTCTGCGCCAAGACCAACCAGTTCAACCTGACGACGCGCCGCTACTCCGAGGCGGACCTTCGGGCCATGACGCAGGACGAACGCCGCAGGGCCTGGATCGCGGGCCTCAGCGACCGCTACGGGGATTACGGGCGCATCGCCCTCGTCATCGTCGAGTTGGACCGGGGGGGGACCTCCGCCTCCTTCGACACGTTCCTGATGAGCTGCCGCGCCATGGGGCGCGGGGTCGAGTCCGCTCTGCTCGCCTGGGTGGAGGAGCTGCTGGCCGCCGAGGGGGTCACCCGCCTCACGGGGCGCTACCTCCCCACGGCGAAGAACGGCCCAGTGAAGGACTTCTGGCGGGACATGGGGTACGCCCAGGACGGGGACGCCTGGACGCTCAGCGCCCCCTTTCCGGAAAGGAGGTCCTGCCTGTGCCGAAACTCCTGATCGTCACGACAGTGGCTTCAACGCTCAAGGCCTTCCTCCTGCCCTACGCGCGCCACTTTCGCGCCCTGGGGTGGCGGGTGGACGCCTTGGCGCGGGGAGCGTCCTCTGAGCCGGAGTGCCTCGAGGCCTTCGACGCCTGTCACGAGGCCGCCTTCACGCGGAGGCCGTGGCAACTGAAGAACCTCAGGGCCATGAACCGCGCCCTTCGTGACCTCGTGTCGCGCGAGGGGTACGACGTCGTACACGTCCACACGCCGGTGGCGTCCTTCGTCACGCGCATGGCCCTCCGGAAGCTGACGGGCCGAAAGCGCCCCAGGGTCGTCTACACCGCCCACGGATTCCACTTCTTCCGGGGAGGCAATCGCCTGAAGAACCTGATCTACTTTGCGCTGGAGCAGAGGGCCGCCCATTGGACGGACTACCTGATCGTCATCAATCAGGAGGACTATGATGCCGCCTTCACCCATGCCCTGGTACCGCCTAACCGGTTGGCGCTCCTCCCCGGCATCGGCCTCGACCTGGCGCTCTGGAGCCGAACGTCCGTCAACGCAGCCGGCGAAAGCGACGTACGGCAGGAGCTAGGCCTTGCCCCCGCGGACAAGCTCTTCCTCATGGTGGCAGAGTTCAACCCCGGCAAGCGCCACCGGGACGCCCTGGAGGCCCTCGCCATCGCGGGGCGAAAGGACCTGCACCTGGCGTTCGCGGGCCGCGGCCCCCTGGAGGACGCGGTGCGGGAGCGCGCGGCAGCGCTTGGCCTCCTGCCGCAGGTCCACTTCCTGGGACAGCGAAGCGACGTCCCCGCCCTGATGCTGGCCTCCCTGGCCACGGTGCTGCCCTCCGAGCGCGAAGGCTTGAACCGCAGCGTCATGGAGTCCATCGCTCTGGGCGTCCCCGTCCTGGGCGCGGACGCCAGGGGCATACGGGACCTCGTCACGACCCCCTCGCGCGGGGCCCTCTTTCCCGTCGGCAAGCCTGCGGCCCTGGCGGCGGACATGCTGATGATGGCCACCGATCCGCCTGCGGAACGTCCCACCCCGGACCCGCGTTGGGACGTCAAGGAGCTCCTGAGGGCCCATGAGAAGATATACTCTCTCCTTCTGAAAGAACGGGGGTAATCGGGCTGGCTGGTCGTAGTGGACCGGCCAGCCCTCGAACCATCGCTCCCTTCAGGGCGGGCAGAACGGGATGGCCGAACGGCGTAATGGGGGACAAACACATTTCAAGCTAAAGACTACTTTTCCAGACCTAGAGCGCCGACATTCTCATTGTCGGCGCTCCAAAAAGTTTCTTATATTTCAAAGAATATTTGCTTTTATTTTTTGTACGTGACCGTGACCGTATTGCTGATAACATTCCTCCCGATCTCGTAATCCGGATTGTAGGTCGCGAGGTCATGCAAAAGAATGGGCACCAGAACCCACGGTTGGAACACAACTGCAGCACCTCTATACTCGGTGTATATCCGGCAGGACAGGCTTTGAGCTTCGATCAAATCTTCCATCTTGGCACAGGCCTGCATGAGGTCAGACTTGTTGACGACCTCCAGGATAAAACTTTCATGCTTTGCAATCATGGCCTTCAATTGAGCATCATTGGCCTCTCGATAGCGATACCGCGGCTTCTCCATCGGACAGATCCTCCTTGTGATTTCTGCCAGATATTGATCCCTCTCAATCCTTCCGATCGATCTCCGTACCGATCTTATTGCCGAGCAAGCCTCCAATGACACCGCCAATGATTGCTCCAGGGATTGTTCCAGCGATGGCACCAAGAGGCCCCAACGCAATGCCTATCCCTGCACCGAATTTTGCCCCCAGGGCAGCGCCTCCCGCAGTGCCAACTCCGGTTCCAATGACTTCGTTCTTTCTTTCAGCCATTTTGCATCTTCTTCCTTCGTTGAGAAATACAAAAAAGTTTCCATATAGATTTCATACCAATTCGCGTTTAAAGAAGGGCAAGAAAGGCCCCCCTGCAAGGGGGGCTGCCCCGAAGGGGCTGGG